>JAJRAH010000073.1 GCA_028679985.1 Methanomassiliicoccales archaeon | reverse complement strand
GATCACATTTCCTTCTCGATCTTCAGAGGCGAGCTATTCGGGATAGTGGGTCCGAACGGGGCCGGCAAGACTACGACGATCAAGATGCTCACGACGCTCCTTCTTCCGAGCTCCGGAAGGGCATCGGTCCTTGGGTATGACATCGTGAAGGAGCCCACCGAGATTCGGAAAAGAATCGGCCTTATCTTCGGAGGCGAGCGTGGCCTCTACTATCGCATCACTGGTCGGCAGAATCTGAAGTACTTTGCAGACTTGTACGGCGTCGAACCTGGCGAGAGAGAAAGGAGGATTCAATCGCTGCTTGAGAAGGTCGGTCTCACCGACAGGGCAGACGAAAGGGTCGAAGACTACTCCAGAGGGATGAAACAGCGACTGCACATTGCCAAAGGACTGATCAACGATCCGGAGGTCATCTTCATGGACGAGCCCACGATCGGCCTAGACCCTCAGGCGGCGAGGGACACGAGGGAGATGATAAAGGATCTTGTGGCGAATGGCAAGACGATCGTACTCACGACGCACTACATGTTCGAGGCAGACGAGCTCTGCGACCGTGTCGGAGTCATAACACGCGGGAAGATTGTCGCGCTGGATTCGCCGAGCGCGTTGAAACGACTAGTGAGAGATACGAGCGTCGTCGAGGTTGAGGGTTTTGGCCTGACCGAGAACGACGTCGACGCCGTGCGGAAGATGAACGGTGTGAGGGCAGTCAGCGCGAATATGGGCGGGGAGAAGCAGGTTCTCAGAGTGCAGGTCTCTGATCCCAGGGACACGGTCTCACTGATCTCGCGTGTCCTGAAAGAGAGCAACATCATTGACATGAAAATCAAGGAACCGACACTTGAGGACGCATATCTGTGGTTGGTAGAGAGCAATGCCTAGAGTCCAAGCCATGTGGTCATCGTTCAAACACCAGGCTCTCATATTCCTTGCCGATCCCCAGTGGATCATACCCAACATAATCGCTCCTTTCGTTCTGACGCTCGTCGCCCTCTTGCTGTTTCGGAACATGACCGGCCCGGTCGTCCTCTACGCGGTTCTCGGGGGTGGAATGATGGGCATGTGGGGCAATACGCTGTACTCCTCGGCCTACTCTATTGAATCGGACCGATGGAACGGGACGATGGAGTCGGTGTTGGCATCGCCTTCCCCGCTGATATGGATCGTTGCGGGCAGAACGATGTGGAACGCCCTGATCGGGATCATCAACGCGATATTCATATTCATCATCGCCGAGGTTGCCTTCCAAGCCCCGATCAGCATCGCCGACCCGGTCTTGTTCTTCTTGGCCTTGTTTCTGACCCTGCTCTCCCTCTCAGCGTTGGGGTTGGTCTTCTGTTCCTTCTTCGTACTTACCAGATCAGGCAGAGTACTCACGAACGGCCTGGAATTCCCGATATATGTGGGCACAGGAACGATGTTCCCTATCGCCCTCCTTCCTTTCTGGACGCATCCCCTCTCGCTGTCCTTGGGACCGACATGGGGCATCGACGCCATGAGATACGCAGCCATCGAAG
This sequence comes from Methanomassiliicoccales archaeon, assembly GCA_028679985.1. Lineage (GTDB taxonomy): Archaea > Thermoplasmatota > Thermoplasmata > Methanomassiliicoccales > JACIVX01 > JAJRAG01. The sequence continues at coordinate 3,153 of JAJRAH010000073.1, read as the reverse complement.
GCTATGCCGGTCTTGAGACAGGGTTCGCCGGAGATGTATTGATCATGCTGGCCCTGACGGGGGTCTATCTTGCGATATCGATCTGGCTGTTCGTAGTCATGGAAAAGAGGGCCAGGCGGGACGCGACATTGGGGAGGTTCTGAGATGGGGTTCAGTCTGTCGAAATCGGGGAGGGTGTTCTGGAGCAGCGCCGTCTTGGCGAGGAAGGCTCTGTTCTCCTGGTTTAGTCCCTCACTCTGGCTTATGCAGCTCTTCACTATTTCGCTCTTCCAGATAGCGTTCTTCGTGTACGTGACGAAATACGTTAACAATCCTGACGTAAGCGTCACGTACGTGGCCGTTGGGAATGCCCTGCAGTCTGTTGCCTATGTGTCAGTGTTCTCCGTGTCTAACATAACCAGCGAAGAGAAATGGCAAGGCACGCTGACCCCGATACTCGCCACCCCCGCAAACAGATTCTCGCTCTTCGTCGGAAGGGCGATGTTCGAGGTATTCAATGGCATATTGACTGTCGCCATCGCCTTCTTCTACGCTGCTGTGATCTTCGGTGTGGACTTCTCAAACACGGACATCGTCGCGTTGATGCTCGTCGTCCTGGTGACGTCGTTCGCCATGACAGGTTTCGGTCTTATGATCAGCAGTCTGGGATTGTATCTAAGGACTGCGATGGTCATAGCCAACATCTTTCTCTTCATCGGCTTGCTGTTCTGCGGCGTCAACTTCCCCGTGTCGTATCTGCCGTCCTGGCTTCAGCCGGTCTCGCACGCAATCCCGATGACATACGGAACAGACGCAGCAAGGGCGGCCGTTTCCGGATCTTCGGTCTTCGACATATCCAGCTTGCTCCTGCAAGAATTGGCTGTAGGCATTGCGGCCCTGGTCGTCGGCTATATCCTCTTCATTGTCTTCGAGAATGTCGCAAGGCGTAAGGGAACGATGGAGGAATTCTGAAGTCATTACTCGGTCCTGAGCGAGACTCTAGGAGACTCAGAAGACCATCTCGCCGCTGACGAACGCCTTCGTCCTTTCGTCACTCGGACTGCTGAAGATCTTCGAAGTCTCGCCCTGCTCGATGAACTCTCCATCCATCATCAGTACGGACCGGTCGCAGAGTCTCTTCGCCTGGAACGGATTGTGCGTTATTATCATGGCTGCCGCGTCTCCTCTCTTCACGAAATCCCTGACCGCATTCTCCAAGATCGAGATGTTCTGAGGATCGAGATTGGCGGTGAACTCGTCAAGCAGGATGAGTTTCGGCTCGACTATGACAGATCTCGCGAAGCACATCCGCTGCATCTCGCCCCCTGAAAGGGACCTGGCATTCCTCTCTTTGCTCTCAGCAAGACCCAGTCGTCCGAGGTAGTCGGTCACCCTTCTCTCGACCTCCTCGTCCTCTATTCCTCTCAACTGCAGACCGAATGCAATATTGTTGAAGACGCTCCTGTTCATCGCCGCGGGCTTCTGAAGGACGAGCGCCATCTTTCTCCTGGTCATGTGGACGTCCGAGTCCGACGTGCTGATTTCTTTCCCATCGAGGACTACCGTTCCCTTTGTCGGAGGCTCGAGCATGTTGATCAATCTGAAGAAGGTCGATTTTCCGGAGCCGCTGGGGCCCATGATTCCGATAACGTCACCCTCGTTAACCGAAATGGAAACGTCCGAGACGGCCACCTTCTTGCCGTACTCCTTGGTCAGGCCTTCGGTCCTCAGTATCTCGTTCACAGTAGTTCCCTCTCTTGCAACCATCTCATGAAAAGGAACACACCACAGGCTACGATCAGAAGCACCACCCCCAGTCCTATGGCGTACTCGAAGTGTCCCATCCTCGTCTCCAGCATTATTGCAGTTGTCAGGACTCTGGTCTTTCCCTCGATGTTCCCTCCGACCATGTATGCCGCGCCGACCTCGGCAATCGCTCGCCCGAACCCGATCATAACGGCGGTGATCACCCCGACCCAGGCTTCCTTTATGACAGTGAAAGTTGCCTGCCTGTCGCTCGCGCCAAGTGAAAGTACCGTGTTCTTGATGTTCCTATCTACCTCTGACACTGAACTGATGGTCACACCGGCGACAAGAGGTATTACTAGCAGCGTCTGTGCAAGGATCATTGCGGTCGGAGTGAATAGAATGCCGAAATCGCCCAGAGGTCCCGCACGTGAGAACACGTAGTATATGAACAATCCAGAGATGACCGGCGGAAAGCCGTACATCGTGTACGTAATCGTCTTGAGCAGTCCTTTGCCGCCGAACTCTTTCAGGCCGATGGCCGCCCCGAGAGGTACACCTATCAGAGCGCCCAGGATCGTAGCGCTTCCGGAAACGTAAAGAGAAAGGATCGTTACTTGGACCACATCATATGTGATTACATCTACCATTCATCTGCCCCTAGCTTGCCCCCGAACGACTTGACGAAATAAAAAGGAGGGGAAGGTGTTTGAATCGTCAGGCTGTCTTGACGGCTGCCGCAACTCGGAGTTGCGATGTCATTCTGTAGATCTCTGCAGTCGATCCTGGACCGGCATTCGGAACGAACAGTTTGTGGCCATAAGCATCGGTGTAGTTGCCGATCATGCTCTGGATCTCCGATGAAGTGATCCATTCAACGAAATCAGCCGCGAGCGTAGCGTTGATTTCCGGCCATAGTTCAGGGTTGACTGGAATCACACTATATTGGTTGAACAGCAGCGGATCGCCGGAGAATACTATTCCCAGGTTCGGAATGATTCCCGTCTCCTTTCGAGTGTAGTAGGTAGCCTCGTCGGAGAGCGTGTATCCCTTGTCCGTCTGTTGCTCCGCTATGTCCAGCACCGCGCCCATTCCTTGACCCGTACTGAGGTACCACGAGTCGCTGAAAGTCGAAACATTCAGTCCAGCTGCGACCCAGATTGATTTCTCCTTCGTGTGGGTTCCGGAGAGATCGCCTCTGGAGACGAATACGGCATCCCCCTCCGTCCCGTTCTGGTATATCCTCTGGAAAGCATCTGTGGCGTTGGCGGCTTGTAACACACCAGCAGGATCCGCGGTCGGGCCTACGACTATGAATTGATTGTAGCAGACGAGGGTCCTCGCCGTGCCGTATCCATCCGCCACGAATTTCTTCTCGCTTGCGGGAGAATGCACCAGAAGGACGTCAGCATCGCCCCTCTTGCCGAT
>JAJRAH010000072.1 GCA_028679985.1 Methanomassiliicoccales archaeon | reverse complement strand
TTGCCCGATGATGTCCGACAAGGAGTCCGCAATAGAGGAATTGAGGAAGATTCCAAGCGTTAACGAGAAGGCGGCCGAAGCGCTCTGGTCACTCGGCATAAGGTCGGCAAGGGACCTCGAAGGCAGAGACGCCGTCGCATTGTATGAAGAGCTGAGGAACACGAAAGGATCCTATGCTGAGCCATGCATGCTGAACATTCTCAAGATAGCGGTTCACTATGCGACGAAGAACAAGTGACAGCCTGATACATCAGAAAGGACCCAACGACCAGTGACTGCACGCATTCCGGCACGATTCAACATCATCCCGTATCAAATGTGACTAATCCTTTGCCAGTGTGCCGACCACGGGAAACTTGTCGAGGACGTCGACGTTATGAGGGGCGTCTCCGATTGCGTTGGTCTGATTGATTCCAGCGGTGTGCATGAATTGATGTTCCCCGTCCTCCCATTGCTCGCTCTTTGTAACGTCGTAGATCTTGCCATCAACAGCAATGTATGCCGGCTTCCCATTCTTTCCATCGAATTCCGCTAGCTCCTTCTTGGTGAATGTCTTCATCGATGGCATTTAGCCAAGACATTGGATATAATCCTGTTGTCTGCTTAGCGTGGATGGAGTGGCTATGGCCGTCGGAGGCACTCTTGAATGAATCAGATTGCGCCGACCGATTCGTACACCGATCTCAAATCGGAGACGTAAACGTGCCAATCGTACTTCTCTTCAGCCAATCTCCTTCCTTCCCTGCCGAGGGCGGAGGCTAGGCGTCCGTCATCCAGGACCTGTCGGATATGCTTGCTCTGCCCTGCGGGATCCTCCGCTATCAGGATGTTGCGACCGTTCTCTACCGCAAGACCTTCGCAGCCCACAGATGTCGTCACAACCGGCTTCCCCATTGCAAGGTACTCGATTATCTTGATCCTCGTACCGCTTCCGAATCGGAGCGGAGCTATGCAGACATCCGCGTCCCGCAATATCGGTCTGATGTCCGGGACAATGCCTAGGAAATCGACGTTGCTGGGATACCTGGCCAGCGAAGGAATCGGCCCGCCGATTATCTGGAACCTGACGGAATTATCGAAGGCAGGCGCCATGTCGTTGCATATCGAACGAACGGCGTCAGCATTCGCCTCGTAGTCGAGTCTCCCGACGAAAACGACCTTCCTCGTGCCATCTTCGCCAGGCTTCTTTGAAGGATCGATTGAGTATCTTGCGACGTCTACGCAATTTGGTATCACGGCAATCTTGTGCTTCGCAGAGGGCATCTCCCTCTCTATCATTGCCTTGTCGACATCCGACGTCACCAGTACCTTGTCCGCATTTTGAATGGCCTTTTTCTCGAACCGCTTCGCCCGGCTCAGCAGCCAGGGACCGAGAGTGCTCCTAGCGACGCTCGTCCTTCCAAACTGGCCACGGAAGAACGGTGAATCGAAGATCCCGTACTTGAGCATGTTCCAGTAAACGTTGTGTTCGTCCAGGACAATGGGTATCCTTCTTCCATCAAAGGCCTTGGCCAAGAAGAGCAGATCGAGACTCTCAACCTGCAGACCGGAGATGCCATCGGAATGGCGGGAAACAGATACTCTAGTTGTTCCAGGAACGTCATTCCTGTAGTAGTGTGCGAGTCTCGACGCCTTCGTACGAATTGTCTCGGGAGACTCCACGTGGGCGGTTTCGGCATTGTGTATATCCGACAGAATCGAGACTCCGACCTGATCTGGACTCGCTCCAGTCACATTGTCGGATTCGGTATGAAAGACTCGAACGGGTGAGAATGAGGAGAGCATAAGGAGCAGAGATCGGACTCTCACCCCCCAACCTCTGTCCGCCCTGGTCCCGAACGAAATGAGTCCGATTGTGACCGTAATCCCCTCGCCCAGCCCTATGTCGAACGAGATATAAAAGGATGAATTGAACTGCGCATAAGGCACTCAATCGAGGATTCTCAATTCCACCTGTGGAAGGACGCGCTCTCACCGTGCGCACTAGCGACCCAATCTCGACGCCTCAGGACGATTTCACCGAGAGACGGCTACTTTGGAGCCGTGAGCACGAGTCTCTTGATCCCCCACAGCATGGTGAGTATCGCTAGGACCACGGTTATCGGAACGCCGATCATGACAAGAGCTATCAGCTCCGGGCCTGCATTGGCAAGCGTGTCCGGAATGCCACCCATTATAACCACGACGACCGCAAATATCCCGACGAAAACACCGAACGTCTCAATGACCCTCACGAAGTAGGTCTTGATCACCTGATCATGATCCGCGATTCTCTTCCGCATTTCGGCCATGTCGGTCTCCAACGTTCTTTGGCTCGTCTCCAGTCCCTGCTTCATCTCTTCCATGTCGGACTTTATCCTGTCATAGGTCTCGACCAGTCTCGATTCGATCTCCTTTGCAGGTATCGCTTCGACCTTGACCTCTTTCTCCTCAAGAGACTGCAGGTACTCGATGCCAGCTGAGGTGATCTTCAGTCTAATCGTCTCGGTCTTCCCAAATGGTGCCTTAACAATGGATTCCTCTATCCACCCCTTCTCTTTCAGAATCCCAATGCACTTGGTTATGAGATCGATGTTGGCTTCCTTCACACTCTTCTGAACGGCAGTGATCAACACGATCTCGTCGACTTTTATGGGGTAGAAATCTCTCAGACTTCTCAGAATCTGCTTCTGGATCTCGGCATCCAGTTTGTCATTAGCCACTTCACTCCCCCCCTCGGCCAGTTCCTCCCGGTGTCCGGCCACAGGTCCGACTGTACTGTCGATGATAGCTCCTTCTCTATTTATAATCCTGATGCTGAATGAAAGCCAGTCAGAACACAGACGACCGACGAGGTCAGGACTCAGCTTTCTTCATCCGAATCTGAGCGATCTTCTGGACTTGAGAGTGATTGCCCAGCTTCTCGTAGATTCCAATGGCTCGTGCGTACTGTGTTTCTGCGTCAGAAAGGGCACCCTGCTTTGCTAGAGAATCCCCATACCAATTGTGCGCAAGCGCCTCGAAGAGAATCCCCTGCAACCCGCCTCGGAACAAATCGATCGCCACTTCGAATTCTCTCTTGCTCTTTTCGTCGGAATCCTGCAGACCGTGCAACTCGGCCATCGAAATCGCGACGAGGCCCCTTACTGGTGTCTTTATCCTCCAGTCGAAGGACCTTGCTATTCCTACTGCTTCGTGACAAGGACCTTTCGCCTCATCGATGTCTCCTTTTCTTATGAGTGCGTGGCCAAGAAATGCGTCCGCGCCGGCTATGAGGTAGGCGGACTCAGTGCTGAGCGCATGCTCGCGACCGCTCTCCGCCTCCCTGACGGCGGTTTCATATTCGCCCATCATGTCACAGACGATTCCTTTGTATATATGTCCCCAACACAGCTCGAGACTATCTCCTAGTTTGGAGGCGATGTCAAGGCACTCGTCGAAGTGTGCCATTGCCTCCTTCAGATTTCCTGTGTGCATATCGGCGACACCAAAGCAATGAATCACCCCTAGCTGCCCGCGTTTGTCGGATGCCTTCGCATTCGCCTCCTTTGCCGCTCTCAGTTTCTCTAGGGCTTTCTCCACAAATCCTTGCGAGAGCAGGAGGCTGGCATGGTCCGTCAGTTGGAGGGCCAGTTCGCCGTAGGATCCGATCTCTCTCAACAGCTCTTCCGCCCGATTGCAGTGCTCCTCGGCAACGTCGAAATGGCCTTGCAGCAGAGCCAACATGGTCCTCAAAGCCAGTACCTCGCATTTCTGCCTGACGTCGATCTCCCCGCATTCTTCGGCGCTCTCCAACAGGCCAATCGACTTCGATGGATCTCCCATGCCCAGTCTCGTCGGCAACCAGCATTCGGCCAAGCGCCTGAGCACCCTCGCTCGGTCCTTTGCCCTCACTGACAGCTTGAGAAAATCGTCGAAAGCCAGCAACGCCGCCTGATAGTTGCACGTATCTATACTGGCGATCCCCAGACCCTCCAGCGCTTGGAGCATCACATCCGAATGTGCCCCGCCTTCACGTGCGACATCAATGACTCTTTGGTAGTAGGGGATTGCCTCGCGCATTGCGCCCTTTCTGACACAGCTATCCCCTGCGAGCAGAGAGTAGTTCACGCATTTCTCTTGCACGCCTGCGTTCAAGAAGTGAAGAGAGAGCTCTCCGTAGAGAGACTCATCGGGAAGTCTTGACTCTAAGATCTCCCCGATGATCTTGTGGAGTTCCCTTCTCTTCGGGAGCGATATCTGCTCGTATATTATCCTCCTGGTCACCTCATGATCGAAGCGATATCGGCCTTCGGTTTCGTGTATTATCTGATAGTCTTTCTCGAGATAGTCGAGGTCCTCGAGCAATGCGAGTTTCGTCAGACCGAGTGCAGTCTCGAGTGTCTCCGGATCGAAGCAATCGCCGACGACAGCTGCGCAATCGAGTATCATGCTCTGAGGTCTCGGCAGTCTCTCAATCCTTCTCGATATGATCTCCTTGATTGTCAGTGGGACGCTCGCTCCAGCGGTACTTATAGATCTCCATGTCCCTGCCTGCAGCACGATTGACCTCGTCGAGAGCAGCAGTCTTACGGTTTCAATCGCGAACAGCGGATTTCCACCGCTTTCTGTCGCTATTCGCTCCAGCAAGAGATGGTCGATCGGGTTTCCCAACATCCCTTCGATCGCAACCTTAAGATTCTCAACGCTGAGAGGATTCAGATATATCTCGTGGCAGACACCTTCGCGCCTCATGACTCTGAGAGTGTCGAGAAGTGGATGTGCCGTTCCAGATGCATCTTTCTTCGAGCCCTCAGTCCTGTATGTTCCTACGAGAAGCACTCTCAAGTCGGCTGAGTTCCTGGCGAGGAAATGAAGTAGCTGTATGCTCGCGGAATCGGCCCAGTGAAGATCTTCAATGCACAATACCACAGGCTTCTTGATCGTCATGGTTCTGAGTGCCTGGAGTGTGGAAAAGAGCGCTCGTTCGCTGCCCGTCATAGGATCGTCTTTTGACATGTCTTCCCTGAAGTGGGGAGAAGATGTCAATGCATGTTCAGACCCATCCATTGCAGAAGTCTTCGGAGCTGTCGTCGCAGAGAAACGTGTTTCACTCCTTGTCCGGACTAGGAAGGGCATGTCCACGATTCTGGCTGCAATGCAGCGCTGGAACGCTTCCAAGAATGGCATGTATGGGCTTGGAGAACCGGGCAGACAACACCCCATGAGGAAGCGACATCCGGTGGATACGGCCATCGTCCTGAATTCCTCGACGAGTCTCGTCTTGCCTATCCCGGTCTCCCCCGACACGAGAATCAGTGTGCCCTTCCCCGAGATTGCCTCGCCGAGGAAACCCATCATGAACTCGAGCTCTTCGTCTCGGCCGACCAACGGCGGTCGTGGTTCGATGACCGTCTGCCCCCTGGGCGGTCATCCTCTTTGGCAAGCTTAATTGTTGTGCAGTGCGAGACTCATTGAGAATAGAGACATCGTCATTCGAGTCGATTGTGTCGACGACTCTCAGTGAGTGGAAAAACGAGATGGAGAAAGATAACGCGATATAGGACGACAGTCTTCCGCGGTGTCGGAATAAGCTCCGCTTCCCGACTATGCACCTCTGAGTGTTCCGGCCCAGACCTGCCACGCCAACAATGTTTTTGAAACGAGACTGAGGATAACGTAGGCTCTTTCCCCGTACAAATAGTCCTTCCATTTCCCCACCTTCTTATACTGAAGGACCATGTTCAACGGAAAGGTGCACCAGAAGAACAGCAGCGAAGCCATGATGCCGATAAGAAACAGAGGAATTGTGTTTGAGTCAGAAGCGAATGCTCCGAAGAAGTAGATGAGGACGGCAATCCATGCAAGCCCTCCTGCGAAGCTGCCATAGATGAACGACGTCCAACTGGTCTTCTCCGTCGTCTGATTGTGAAGTTCCATCATGAGGCCGAAGAGGTTCATTGTCGCGTTAAGGCCGAAGAGAAGGACGAGAGCTGCGATGTCGAACATGCCCGAAAGCATCGCTATTACGACCAACATGACCGACGAGCTCAAGGCGTATTCGTACCATCTCGCTGGATTGATGTGCTTCTTGAGGCTCTTCACGTACCACTGATAGCCGAAAGTCGAAACTGAGAAGTGGGCGATTGCAGAAATGAAGAGAAACAGCGCGACGGCAGGGCCGACAGGGACATCGATTATCGTCTTTGTCACCGGAACGATTGCCTGACTTATCGGATCATACTGCAAAAAGCTGGACTTTATCGGCAGTGAGAAGTCACTGCTCAACGCAAGCATGAGGATGCCTTGTGCGGTGTGAATCACGCCCATGATCGCGTTGAATCTCCGCAGACTTCTGAACTTCGTATCCTCAGACCGCTCCATTCTAGCCCTTAATCTTGCGTGATTTGAGCTGCTTATATTTAATGAGTTCGACCTGAGCCGGGGAATCAAAAGAAGCTGAGATTGAGTGCTATGAGACTCATATCTCAGAAGGTCGACTGATACTGTTCAAAGTACTCCGCGATCGGTTCGCAGGGTCTACAGGCCTAGGAGTTGTCTCTTCTTTGCGTTGAAGTCCTTGTCGGTGATAACTCCCTTGTCTCTGAGCTTCGCGAGTTTCTCAAGTTCGATGGTGTAATCCGCTTGTCGCGCAGGCTCTTCAGGTTGCGGTTTCGGTGCTTCGACGGGCTCCGGCACCTGATGTTCCATTCTCGTCCCGATTTGTGCGACGGAGAGCAGGCTCATCTTCATCTGCTCGACCTCGTTCTCGAGGAACATCCTATCGCTGGAACTCATCAAGCCGACGACGTATATGTTGTAGTTGCACGCAACGTGGATTTGATCTCCCTGCTGTAGCAGGTCGACCTTGAGTGAAGTCGATTGGTCCTCCATCTTCGTCGAGATATACGACCCCACCTTCGTGCCTCTGGTTGCGATGATGGCTCCAGGTTTCTGGCTGCTCGTTATGGTGAAGCCCTTGGCGACAAGGAACTTCTCTGCAGCGTCGAAGAGCGCATCTACGTCACCGTTCACCAGGAAGGACTTGGCGAATTGTTTAGCCATGATTGTTAAAACTAGCAGACGGGATATTTATCCCTTTTCGGACAATAATCGTATTTTGATAATTATCTCAATCGGTAACAGATGCTGTCCAGCAAACCAATTGGACGACATCTGTGATCTCGACAAGTTCTCCAGATCGAGTTTCGAGACCGCGCCTCCGAGATTCGGCGCCTCAGTAGTAAAGGTGAACCCCAGTGACTTAGAACGGCACTCCTCTAGATCGTCATCAGGGCTCATCATTGGTGCTCGAAGTGTTTCGCACCGGTATCGCTGGGAACAGCACACTCGTCCAGTGTCGTGATTTCGTCCCGTCATGTTTCCTGCACGAGGGCAAGTATCCCGCCAATCAGGCCGAGTATGAGCCCGATTACGAAACCTCCACCGATGACGATGCTCAAGACGGAGAAGACCACTATCATTACGCCCCAAGTGACGTGCTCTCTCGGATTCGCGTTCAACATTATCGCAGAAAGAAGCACCGCGAAGCCAAGAATGAGGCCCACCACGATCATCACGATTCCTGCGCCAAAGAACCAGAGGAACAACGATCCAACTAACGCAATAGCGAGACCGTTTATCAGAATCAGGATTCCGCCTACCAATGATAGGACAAACGCTACCGCGGATTTCTCATCCCGCTTGTATCTCGTTTCCGCATACGGACTCTGATAGTACGGTGTTTGCTGAGGCGTCTGTTGGTAGGCTGGTTGCTTGACAGATGTCTGTTCCTGAGCGATCTTCGGGGCTGGTGTCTCAAGGGCTGGGATTCTCGTTCCGCATCTCGGACAATACCTCACGCTCGCCTCGACCTTTTCGCCACAATACGGACAGTAGTTCACACCGTTGCTCATATCAGTTTCCTCCACGTGGCTCCAGAAACTAACTGACAGAGGCGACTTAAGTACTTTATCCTTACAGGAAGACAGAACGGGAGATGCATGAAGCGCACTTTGGACTCCTCAAGAGTTGACCCTGTAATGTTCTTCCTCTTCCTACAGATGGTTGCAATGCTCTGCTCTCGCCTCGTTCCGGCAAGTCCGACAACGGAGATCAGAGTATCTGTGTGAGAGCTCCCACGCTGAGGGTTTCGAAAATCTCCTCCGCGAACCTCACTTTTTCCTCGCTCCCGGCGGCAACTCCACCTCTCAAGAAGAAGGGATGAAGGTCGCGGTCCTCCGCGCCCACATATGTGGCCAGAACGCAACACGTCGCGCTCAATCCGCAAAGGATTACTGAGTCTATCTCCTCCCGTGCAAGGACGTCTTCCAGTTCTGTCCTGTTGAAGGCATTGGGGTAGTTCTTGATCACTCTGGCATCCGTCTCAAGTACTTCTATTGACGGCAGGAAATCGAACTCCTCCGTGCCCTGCCAAGGTCCTTCAGCCTCGTCCACATGATAGACTCGTACGATCGGGAGTCCCTTCTTCCTGAACAAGGCGATGGCCGAGTTAATCACCTCGATCCTCTGCTCGAGACTCAACATCAGGCCAGGGCTTGATTTCAACCATTTGTTCTGGATATCGATCACCAATAGTGCGGGTTTCATCATCCTACCCCGAAGGCGACAAGCGTGATATCGAGATTCCCCCTTATCTGTCTCCGCGTCTGTCGTCAGAATTGTCAGGAGGTCCTGGTGGGCCCAAGGAGATTTGGACTCCTGACCTCCCGGTTATCAGCCGGGCGCTCCAACCAGGCTAAGCTATGGGCCCTTTAGCTGACTGGAAATATGTCATGCG
>JAJRAH010000071.1 GCA_028679985.1 Methanomassiliicoccales archaeon | reverse complement strand
TCGAGGAGCGGATGTCGATTCATATCGTGCGTGACTTCTTAGCACGTATGCAGACGAAACCTCCCTTCTCTTCGTCGATCCTCGGCTCTTCCTTGCGTGGTGCGGATCGAGGACCATAGCGAAGGACCGATGATATCATGTCGGGCCTGAAGCCGCACTCGCGCATGAGTTCCTTCACTTCGTTGACGCTGAAGGAACTCATGCGCGAGTGCGGCTTCAGACCCGACATGATATCATCGGTCCTTCGCTATGGTCCTCGATCCGCACCACGCAAGGAAGAACCGAGGATCGACGAAGAGAAGGGAGGTTTCGTCTGCATACGTGCTAAGAAGTCACGCACGATATGAATCGACATCCGCTCCTCGATGTCGGCTGCATCGTCATGTCTGGCTTAGGAGTTCTTCCCAGAGCTTCAGTGTCTCCGTTGCTTCCTGTTCATCCATGACTTGGATGGCAAAGCCCGCATGCACCACGACCCATTCTCCGGGGCGCGTATCGACCAAGGAGATGTTGACTTCGCGCGTGATCCCTCCGAAGTCGACCTCGGCCGTCTTCCCGCCGATCGAAAGCACCTTTCCCGGTATGGCGAGGCACATGAGAGAACCCTCAGGACGACATGATCTTGAGTATCGCCTCTGCCGGTTGTCCCCCGCATTCTCTGAGAGCCTTTATCGCGCGATCCTCAGTGCATCCAGTCTGACTCATGACCAGTTTGACGTCCTCGTCCGGAATCTTCGTTTCCTCCGGTTTCGAAGCTTGTTCTGATTTCTCCGATACCACAGGTTCCCCGATTATCTGAAAAGTCTTCTGTCCCTGCATCTCCATCATCGTGACCGCGGCATCTTTGAAAACATATTCTTTGGAACGCGTCCGGATTATGATCTCCTCCACGTTCTCGATCTCTTCTGTCTTGATGCCAAGGCGCTTCATCGCCTGCTTGACCTGGCGGGGGTTGACGTGTCCCATTCCCGGTATCATAGTCCCGACTTGAGTGATGGAAATCCATCAGTTAAATGTTTTGAGGTGTGTAGAAATATGAGGAGGGGAAGAAGTTTGCTGGATTATCCGGACTCAGGAATCGCTCAGGCGATCAGAGCACCCTCAGGAACTTCTCGACTTCCCAATCGGTCACGTGCACCCTGTAGTCGTCCCATTCCTCCGTCTTGATGTGCAGGTAGTGATTGAATATGTGGTCACCGAGCGTCTCTTTCACCAGCTTGCTGTTCGACATGATATGCAGGGCCTCTCCGAGACTTTCCGGAAGACTGTCTATCTTCAGCCTAGCGCGCTCTTCCTTGTTCATGTGATAGATGTCCTTCTCCACTGGCTCAGGCGGGTCTATGTTGTGCTCGATACCGTCCATTCCGGAGGCTAGCATGACTGCAAACTGGAGATACGGGTTTCCAGCCGGATCAGGGTTCCTCAATTCCACTCTGCTCTTGCTACCTCTGCCCGCCGGCACCCGGATCAACGCGCTCCTGTTCCTGTTCGCCCAAGAGATGTAGCAGGGCGCCTCGTACCCAGGTACCAGTCGTTTGTACGAGTTGACGTAGGATGCAAGGATTGCGCAGGTTTCCTTTGCGTGTACCAGGAGACCGCCGATGTACTTCAACGCGATATCGCTGAGCCCGAACTTGCCTGAAGGATCGTCGAAAGCGTTCTTGCCATCCGCGGTCGAGAACGACTGGTGCACGTGCATGCCCGAGCCGTTGACGCCGTAAAGCGGCTTGGGCATGAATGTTGCGTGCAGACCGTGCCTGAAAGCAATCGTTTTTATGCCAAACTTCAAGGTGATCATTCTGTCTGCTAATGTCAACGCATCGTTGTACTTCAGATCGACTTCGTGTTGTCCAGGCGCCACCTCGTGGTGGGAAGCCTCGACGTCGAACTTCATCCAGTCGAAATTCATCATGATGTCTTTGCGGACCATTTCCCCGCTGTCTTGCGGCATAAGGTCGAAATATCCGCCTACGTCGTTGGGAACTGGCAAGGGGTCGTTATTCCCGTCCAGCTTGAATAGGAAGAACTCGAACTCGGGACCGACGTTGAAAGCGAAACCAATGTCGCTAGCTTTCTCCATCATCCTCTCCAGGACGTACCGGGGATCGCCTTTGAACCGGTTACCGTTGTGATCGAATATCTTGCACATGAATCGTGCCGTCTTCAGTCTGGAGTCGTTGGACCAGGGATAGACGAGAAACGAGTCGAGTATGGGTACTGCCCTCATGTCCGACTCCTCGATTGTGGCATATCCCAATATGGAGGAGCCATCGATGAATACTCCCTCTTCCAGCGCCTTCTCCAGCCTCTGGGCGGGTATTGACACGCTCTTGACAATGCCAAGGATGTCGGAGAACTGCATCTCGACAAACTTGACGTTTTCCTTGCTTACCGTCGCGAGGACGTTCTCTTTGAGCTCTTGTTCGCTCATTGTCGGCGTCATATGCCGCGGTCTATAGACAAAAGACTAAAAAAAGCTTTCTATCACAGACATGTGAGCAGGTATTCTTAAAAAAACAAACATATGTACAATAGGAATCGCTCAGGAGCTTCATAATCAGGATATCTCAAGCGTCGGTCGCGTTGATATCCTGGATAGCTCTACACATGGCATTCACAGCTGATTCGTGTACTCTCTCTGCCACCTCAGGTAGAGGAGCACCACCCATAGCGAAGTTCTTCTGGCCTCCGCCTTTTCCGCCAACTGGCTTGAGAGTCTCGTTTACGATCTTGATGCAGTCGATGTTCATCTCCGGGTTGCATGCTACTAACAGCAGCAATCTGTCATCTTTGGATGCAAAGATGCACGCCGCCTTTTCCTCGCGAATCTGACCGTTGGCAGTGTCCATCAGTGCCTTCTTGTCGATCCCATCAAAAAGGCCCGCATACAATCTGACGGAGCCAACGGCCTGGGGTTTGATGTTCCTGAGAGCGTCTCTACTCAACTTCTTCAGGGAATCCTTGGTGTTCTGAATCTCCTTCTTCATATTCGCCAGGGCACTCACGAGGTCTCGAGGATTCGATCCTATGGTCGCAGCGGCATGCAGCTCCATCGACGCCAGATCCAAGCTGCCCCTGATCGCCTTATCCCCAACTTCGAACTCGATCTCGAAGTCACCGATTGGCTTCGCCGAAACCAGTTTCGTGATCAGTAAGGCGCCGGTCTCCGACGTGTTTCCCACGTGAATCCCTGCACAAGCTGCCCTGTCCAGGTCTCCGATCTGCACTATCCTCACTTCGTCTCCCTGTATCCTATCGAGCTTGACCCTCGTCTCTTTGAGCGAGGGATCTTCCCGACGGACCAGCGACTCGGCGACCGGGAGTCCTGCCGCGATGGAGTCATTGACGGATTCCTGTACCTCTCGCATCAGATCCCAGTTCACGTCGCCCCCGATCATGACGCTCTTTCTCGTCGGAGTGATTGCGATCTTGATCAATTCGACTCCGGGTCTAATCCTGCTGAGTGCGGAGAAGAGTACGTGCTCGCCCGTGTGTCCTTTCATCAGATCGTACCGTCGGTCCCAATCGATCGAGCAAGTGACGACCTGTCCCTCGGTGAGAGCATGTCCTGGGACTCTGTGAAGAATTCGATCATCAGATCTGAGCTCGGTGACCCGCATACCGTCGATGACGCCCAGGTCGGGGTCCTGGCCTCCTCCTCCAGGATAGAACGCGGTCTTGTCCAACTCGACCCATTCTCCCTTGACACTCACAACTCTTGCCTCAAAGGATGTCATGTACGGATCCGCGGCGTACAGGAGGATGGTCATCGGTTGTTGAGAACAGAAACGTGCCTGATAAATCTTCACTACGTTGCGGTTTACCGATGAGGCAGATCCTAGCACCTCCTATTCCGCAAGAATTCAGCATGTTGCATAATGCAAAGAGACAAATATCCACGCAATCATTGGCTGTTTGTACAATCCGAAGGAAGGAAGTGGACGATGGGCGGGGAATCGCTGGACGAACTAGACAAGCGAATCGTGGAGGAGCTGTGCATATCCAGTCAGGGTTCTTACCGTCAGATCGCCAAAAGGCTCGGGATCCATCCGACGACACTGATACAGAGGGTCAAGGGTCTCGAGGAGCGGGGCATCATAAGGGGATACAGGGCAAATGTGGACTACCTGAAACTGGGCTATGAGTTCATGGCCATCGTGCACGTCTACGTCGAAGGCGACCTATTGGACGTCCAGCGTAGGATCAAAGAGATCGACAATGTCGTCGCCGTATTCGACGTCACCGGAGAATGCGATTCCATCGCATGGGTCGTCTGCAAGAACAGAGACGAGTTCAGTGGGGTCATAAAGCGCATGCTTGCCTTACCGGGCGTGAAGAAGAC
Source organism: Methanomassiliicoccales archaeon (assembly GCA_028679985.1). Lineage (GTDB taxonomy): Archaea > Thermoplasmatota > Thermoplasmata > Methanomassiliicoccales > JACIVX01 > JAJRAG01. The sequence continues at coordinate 14,023 of JAJRAH010000071.1, read as the reverse complement.
GAACACTTATGTCGTTCTGAATGTCATCAAGGATTCTTATGATTTCATTCCCGAGCTGGTGGAACGCGGTCCTGAGAATAGGTCCTGATGTCTGGCCCCATCGAACCGTTCATCGGTTTAATGAATTGAAGGAACCCGATCGTTCGATTCCTGCCATCAATTCGTGCAATTATCTCTGTCAATTTGACGGAAAATAGGCCAATACGCCTGTAATTTGCCTTCATTGTCCATCAGAAATTGGAATCGGATTGGAGGTCCAGCTAATGAACGGGCAAAATGTTTAATATCGTTGTCGGCGTTATGGCGGCTTCGTAGATCGTCTGATAGAGGTATTCACCGATGATGAGGACTCACGATTGCGGAGCGATTCGATCAAGTGACCTTGGCAAGCGCGTGACAGTGGCCGGTTGGATCCGATTCTCCCGTGACCACGGAGGAGTCCTATTCTTCGATCTCGCAGATTGTCACGGCACGACTCAGTTGGTTTTCGATCCTGAGGCGATGCATGACGATGCTGACGTCGAAGGATTGGCGGAGGTCCTGAGCGCCTTCGGAAGGGAGTCCGTCATCGAGGCAACTGGTATCGTCAGAGACAGGGTGCCCGGGACCGAAGATCCGAGGAATCCCACAGGCAAGATCGAGGTGCTCATCGAGACGGCAAGATTGCTGAACTCGTCAAAGCAGATACCCTTTGAAGTGGCGGAACAGAAGAATTCCCTTCTTCCCGGCGAGGATCTTCGGCTGAAGTACAGGTACCTGGATCTCAGAAGATCCCAAATGATCTCCAATTTGAGATTCCGACATCGCTTCATTTCGTGCGCGAGGCGATTCCTCGACGAGAACGGATATCTGGAGGTCGAGACGCCATTGTTGACGAAGAGCACCCCTGAGGGTGCAAGGGATTTCCTCGTGCCGTCCAGGACTTTCCCCGGTCATTTCTATGCCCTCCCGCAGTCCCCCCAGCTCTTCAAGCAGCTGTTGATGATCGGAGGAGTCGATAGGTACTATCAGATCGCAAGATGCTTCCGCGATGAGGATTCAAGAGCGGATCGGCAGCCAGAATTCACCCAGCTTGACATCGAGATGTCTTTTGTGGAAGAGAGGGATGTCCAAGCTGCCGTGGAAGGGATTCTTTTCGACGTCTGGAAGTGCATGTTCGACACAGAGCTCAAGATCCCCTTTCCGAGGGTAAGTTTCAAAGACGCCATGTCGAAGTACGGCACTGATGCCCCCGACGTGAGATTCGGTCTAGAGCTGGTGAATGTCACGGACATAGTCAAGGACGCGTCCTATGAGGTCTTCAAGAAGATCGTCGGCAAAGGCGGAGTAGTCATCTGCCTCAACTTGAAGGCTCATCTTCTGTCATCTTCGCTCTCCGAGGCCAGCGCAGTAGGCAGGAAAGAGGTAGACCGCCTGATCGAATGGGCGAAGGCGCAGGGTATAGGCGGCCTCACTTGGATGCGTGTGACAGAAGAGGGTCTCAGCTCCAACATAGTCAAGTACTTCTCCGCTGAGGTCCGGTCGAGATTGATGAGGGCAATGGATACCGAGCTAGGGGATCTTCTCCTGTTCCTCGGAGGTTCCGAAACACAGACAAGGAGAGCTGCTGGTGCTCTGCGGGTCAAGTTGGCGAGGGACATCGGTCTGATAGACGGAAAGGAGCATCAGTTCGTTTGGGTAGTTGATTGCCCCATGTTCAAGAAGGATCCAGTGACGGGTCACCTTGAACCGTTCCACCATCCCTTCGTTCGTCCCGTGAAAGGCGATTTCGATGAAGACGAGGACATGTCCGCGGTCGGGGGAGTATCTTACGACCTGTGCCTCGACGGCGCTGAGATCGGCAGTGGATCGATCAGGAATCACGACCCGGTGGTGCAGCGCAAAGTGTTCAACCTCTTGGGCATGTCGGATGAGGAGGTAGAAAACAAGTTCTCCTTCTTCCTGGAGGCTCTCGGATACGGGGCGCCCCCGCACGGCGGAATAGCCCTCGGACTCGATCGACTCGTTTCGATACTGCTTGGATGCGACAGCATAAGGGATGTCATCGCCTTCCCGAAGAACAAGCGATTCCAATCGCTCCTTGACGGTTCTCCTTCCAGGATAGAGGATTCGAAGTTGTCAGAGCTGCAGTTACTCTCGCTCGCGGAGGATGAGGAGGATGACGGCGGTAGTGAGTCAGGCTAGCTCTGCTCCTTTCTGAGCCTTCTTTCTATCTCCTTGTTCACGGCTTCCACTATCTCACTGGATGCGTATTTCCCCTTCGTCGTTCTAATGATCTGACCTATGACGAAGTTGGCCACCCTTCTGTTGGTTTTGAAATCGGAGAGAATTTCAGGGTTCTCATCTATGCACGCGACGACAAGTTCCCTGAGCTGGCCGTCTTCCGTTCCTTCGGCAGCGATATCTACACTCTCACCTTTGCCCAATGCATTGATCTTGAGTCTCGCTTCGCTGTCCGTCATCTCTCCACTGACGACTGCCTGGAGTACCCTTTCTATGTCGCATGCCAGCGTGTCTCCCTTTCTGTTCTCCAGAAGGTCTCTGTTCGATGAAAGCGGTCCCAGTATCCAAGCCGCGGCGACCTCCGGAGGTATGGTCCCGCAGAGCCGTTCAAAGAGGTCTGCCAGGGTTCTTGAGGTCATCACGATCTGCCTCGAAGTCGCTCGATCGATCGCATACTTCGATGCCAATCTCGCCGCCATCTTGAGAGGCGTCTCGACCGGGACCATTGTTCTTGCCATCTCGCCGACGTTGAAGATGCCAAGGTCGGGCTCAGCGATGTATCCGTAGTCTTCCTCTGTTTCCTTTCCTCTTGCGGAGATCGTGACCTTCCTTTCCTCGTCGAAATGGCGCGTCTCTCTTATGATTCTCTTACCTGCTTTGATCAACTTGGCCTGTCTTGACGCCTCGAAGCTCAATCCTCTTTCGAGGTTCTTGAGGCCAAGGATGTTCTTAATTTCCACCCGCTCTTCTCCGACCGATATGTTCGCGTCGACTCTGACCGTCTGCTCGTCCTTCCCCGAGAGTCCGACGAGGTGACGGAGTTCGATGAGAATGTCCGTCATGAAATCCCTGGCTTCTGTCGGAGAGGCGATATCAGGGGCGGTTACGATCTCGACCAGCGGAACACCGCTCCGATTGTAGTCGATCAACGAGACTTCTTCTCCAGATTTGCCGACGCGTTTGATTCTGCCAGGATCCTCCTCCAAATGAACCCGCATTATTCTAATGATCTTGTCCCCGACATGGAATCTACCGTCCACCCCGAGCGGGGAATCATACTGCGTAATTTGAAAGTTCTTCGGCAGATCTGGATAGAAGTAGGTCTTCCTGGAGAACCATGTCGTATCAGCGATCTTGCATTCAAGGAACTTGGATATTTGGATGCCGATCTCGAGAGCCCTGCGGTTCAACCTGGGTCTTGAGCCAGGGAATCCAAGGCAGGTCGGGCAGATTGATGTGTTCCGCCCGTTGCCGCTAGTGCTGCAGGAGCAGAAGAGCTTCGATGCGGTCGGGAGCTGCAGGTGAATTTCGAGACCTATCCTCATCGTATCGCCTCCGGAAATCTGTATTTGAAAGAACTCTCCCAACTTCCGGCGGCGCTCAACAGAACCGCCTCGTCCCAGTGTCTTGCCACGAGCTGCATACCGATCGGCATGGAGTCAGCGTAGCCGCACGGAACGGAGATGTGAGGCAGACCCGCGAGATTCGGCGGAATCGTGAGGAAGTCCGCGCGGTACATGTCGATCAACTTCATCCGCTCTATGTCGGTGAATCGAGGGGAGACGAATGGCATCGTCGGCGTAGCCACCATGCCGTGCTTCTTCAGGACTCTTCCATAGTCTTCGATTACCGTCTGTCTCACAGCGAGGGCCTTCAGGTAGTATCTGTTCCTGAAGCCGACCATTCGTGAGTAAGTACCGAGCAATATCCTTCTCTTAGCCTCCTTGCCGAAATTCGCAGATCTCACTCTGGAGAAATAATCGTTGAAATGCAGGGCAATATCCCCGCCCTTCGCCCCGAATCTCATCCCACAGTACCTTGCGAGGTTCGTCGACGCTTCCGATGTCGCGAGGACGTAGTAGGCTGGCAGCGCGTATTTCATGGAAGGGATGCTGACTTCCTCGACGCTGACAGACAGACTGTCTCTGAGGGTGTCGATCGCCCTATCGAAGGCGGTCCTCACGTCGGGATGTATGTTCTCCATCGCTTCCTGAGGAACCGCTATGGATCTGATTTCGACCGGGCCGAGGTTGAGTTGAGGTTGAGGGCAGGAGGTCGGGTCCATGGGGTCAGGACCAGCTATGATCGGGAAGTATTTGCTCAAGGCGTTTGAGGAGCGCGATAGCAGTCCCACTTTGTCAAGGGAGTTGCCGTAGTCTACCAGGCCGTACCTGGACACCCTCCCGTAGGTGGGGGTCAGGCCGACGACGCCGCAGAACGAAGCGGGACAAGATATCGATCCACCTGTAGACACTCCCAGCGCCACGTGCCCATCCAGAAGGCAGGCTGCAGCGGCTGCACCTCCGCTCGATCCTCCACAGCTTCGCTCGGTATCGAACGGGTTTCTCGGCACGCCGTAGGCCGAGTTCGTGCTGAAAGTGCCAAAACCGAACTCGTCCATGTTTGTCTTGCCGAGGAGAAATCCTCCCGCCTCCCTCATCCTTCTCACGGGCGTTGCATCGAACGGCGGGCGGTAACCCTCGAGAATCCTGGATCCAGCTCTCGTCTGAAAGTTGCTCGTGCACAGATTGTCCTTCGCGGAGAAGTGAAATCCGTACGAATGATCATCGGGGCCCTTGTCGACGAGTTCGGAGAATAGCACGTATCTCTTGTTGAGAGTCTTCAGTCTCTCGAAGAAGGCAGCATCCATCAAACCAGCTTAGGCCCCCTTACCCATTCCTCGTAGGTGTCCATCCTCTTGGTCAGCAGCTCGGAGTCGATGTCCTGCCCCACGGAATCTTCACGAAGGACGTCCTGGATCTTCACGGGGTTGAAGTCGTACTCCTCGACTCCCGAAGCTTCGTCGAGCATCGAGAAGTAGTCCAGAACCTCCTCGAGGTCCTTGGCGAACTCAGTGATCTCGGTCTCGGTCAACTGCAACCTCGCGATACCTGCCACCTTCTTGACGACCTCAGGCTCCATTGTCATCACTTCCGACCGCCAGCACTTCCAACGAACTTGTGTGGCGCGACCCGTCCGGGCCTTGCTCTTGATTATTGGCAGTATCCATGCAATCCTTATCAATTTTTGGAAGATCGTCGGGATGTGACGCTTGTTTCGACTTCCGAGATACTGGAGGAAAATGTTTATCTCTTTGTCCGGGTTTACTCGGAACGGTGCATAGATGGAGGAGCCCGAGAAGTTGGTTAAACAGGGATTTCAGCTCTTGAGTGAAGGAGATTACGTGCAGGCGCTTTCCAAGTTCGATAAGGCGGTCAAAGCCGATTCGAAGAACGCTGAGGCCTATTTTGGCAAGGCCGAGGCGGGCATGCTTGTGCCTAAGGTCAGCGTGGACGAGGTCCTTGCACTCTACAAGAAGGCTGTGGAGCTGGACCCAAAGAATCCCTATTACCTTACATCTATGGGTGCGTTTTGCGTCGATATCGCGCGATTCAACGAAGCTGAAGCAGCCTACAACAAGGCAGCGGAACTCGATCCCGAGAACGCGCCATACTACTACTCCGAGTTTGGAGTGGAATACTCACGAAAGGCGCCCGAGGCGATGGAGCAGTTCCTGGACGACAAGACCAGAGACATCATCGCGAAGAAGTCACTGAAGTATGTCCTCAAGGCTGTCGGACTGGATGAGGAGAAGGCCAAGAAGCTGCTTGCGTGAGTCGGTCCTCGAACGATCCTAGCGCTTCAGCCAGGGACGATTCTCTCTCCTAGAAATCCTTCCGGGAAAGCACCGATCGCAGACCCTCTCTCTCGGATGGTAGTGATCTTCGCAGACCATTCTGCCGCAGATCTCACACGTATGCTGAGCAGGTTTTCCGCACGTCGAGCACTGACCGAGAATCGCCATGTATTTCTCATTGCACTCGCTCGTAATAAAAGCTCCCGTGCGATGCCTCCTACCGGACTGTCCCCGGATGGAAGCTGTCTCAGAGCAGTCCGAGCCAGTGGAGTCCTTCTATCACGCCATCCGAGTGATTCTTCTCGCACACATGCGTAGCGACTTCTTTCGCGGCTGCGGAGGCGTTGCCGACGGCGATCCCGAACCCGCAACCCTTCAACATAGAGACATCATTGTCCGAATCGCCGATAGCCGCGATTTCTTCAGTCTTCAGTCCGATGAGCTCGCTTGCCTTCCTTACTCCGTTCATCTTGCTGTGGCCGGGTTCCATTATGTGGATCGCGAAACCCGTCGTCTCGATGACGACATTCCAATCCTTCAGTACTTTCCTGACAGTCTCAGTGTCCACGGTCTTCTTCAGGGCGACCTCGCTCTCTCTCCATCTGTCCGTAAATAGTCTTTCGACCCTCAGTTGTGTGCTCAGGAATTCGAAGGCTTTCAGAGGCAACGCATTGCTGTTCAATCTGTAAACCTCCTCTTTGAAAGACACCACTCCTCCATTCTCGGCGATGACTGGGCCGTTGAGACCGATGAAGACAGACAGACCGTGCGCGATCGGCAGAACGTTGCCGCTCGACAACATCACGGTCACACCTCTTCGTTGCATCTCGCGGAGTGCCTCAATACCGTGCGGTTGTATCAGTCTCTTCGAATCCGTGATTGTGCCATCGACATCGACAACGAGAGCTTTGATCAGCAATCCACCCCTCCAAATCCATCAAACATTCAAATCTGGATGCAACAGGATCACTCACGCAATTCCTTCATTGTCGTGACCCTCTCAGCAAATGCATTGTGCTTGTGTATCGACTCTTCGCTCTCACTTCTCACAGTGACCATGACTTCGTCGGGAAGATGCTTGTACTTCTCCAGTACCCGCGCCAGAATCTCTCTTACGACATCCTCCACGAACTTCGGATTCTCGTGGGCAGCGAGGACGACCTTCGCCTCTTCCGACCGTTTGAGGATTTCGTAAGTTGGACTGCTGACCGACTCCTCGACGATGTCGATGAGGTCGTTCGCTTCAACATCATATTCCTCAGGGACTTCGATCATCACGGTAGTGACGTTCCTCTGATTGTGGGTGATCATCGGCACGCGCTTCTGATCGGCGTCAACATTCGAGCCAAACTCATCTATGAGGGTCTCCATCGCACAGGGACAAGTCGTCATCCCGACGACCTCCACGCCGATCAGCTTCTTCAGTCCGTTGTTCCGCCTGTTGACGGCTTTGGCAACGAGCTTGTATGCCTCCAGGGTCTTCCTACCGCTGGGACCGGTGCGCTCCAGAAAGTAACTGGCCTTCAAGTTCACTTCTGAGTACGACGCGTACTCGTGTCTCTCGAGAAGAGAACGACATATGTTCGCACTCAGTGTTTCAAGGCCGGTCACTGGCTCCCTCACGCTCTGATCGACGACCTCCGCTATGACCTCCAGATTCCTTGACATATGAGAGCCTTTCTGGCTTGAAGGAAGATCCACGAAAACGTCGATGTCGCAGGTCAGGGTCACGGTCTTCTCGCCCCTCCTGACGGTGACCGGTTTTTTCACGCCAGTCACTCCCACCCTCGTGAGTTTGAACCCATTTGTCAGACGTCTGTTCTGCACATCGCTTGTCGAAATGAACTTCACCTGGTACCGGAATGAAGCCATTATCTTAAACGCTAGTGTTCGACAATTTCATTGGTAGATATCACGAATGGTTGTAAGTTCAACCGTTCGTGCCGCTGCACGAGCTCTAGATTCTGATTAGCCTGTAATCTCTGCTGCCGAGACCCAGCTTCTCCGCATAGGCGAGCTGAACTTCCCAGTCGACTTTGTGCATGGCCCTGAACTTGTCTGTCCCGGCCGCAAGTTTCTTCTCAAGCCTCGTATCCTTTATCCCGGATTCCGCATTTACTAGATCCGCAGAAGCTTGGTCGATTGCCACTATGTCTTTGGAGGCTAGGATGCCTATATCTGGCACGATCGACTTGTCACTCCAAGGAGGACAGTCGCAATCGGGGGTGACATCCAGCAAGAAATTGAGGAATCCCGCCTTCGCCTTCTTGTCCTTGAGAACGCCGTAGCAGTACTCGACAATCTTCTCCTGAAGGATTTCCTTTCCGACGTACCCACCCGAGTCTATCGCTTTGCTCGGGCAGTAGACGTAGCACTCCCCGCAGCCTATGCAAAGCTTCTCATCGATGACAGCTTTCTTCTTGAGCTGGATCGCGCCCGAAGGGCAGTTCCTGACGCACAGCCCGCAGCCTCTGCACTTCTCCTGCTTGACCGAGGGATGCACATCGCAATGCATGTCCAGTTTTCCGGCCCTGGATCCGAAACCCATCCCGATGTTCTTGAGCGCTCCCCCGAAACCGGTACCTCCGTGACCTTTGAAATGCGCCACGCCAATTATCGAATCGGCCTGATGCGCAGCTGCCGCTATCTTCACAGTCTTGCAGTGCTTGAGGGAGACTCTCACCTCGACCTGATCCTTTCCTTTCAAACCATCTGCGATGATTACCGGGGCGCCGACGATCGGGAATGTGAATCCATGGCGGGTCGCGGTCGTCACATGATCGACGGCGTTCGATCGCTTGCCGACATATAGAGTGTTGGCATCTGTGAGAAACGGCTTTCCACCTTTCCTAGCGACGACCTCGACAATCTTGTTCATGAACTGAGGTCTGATGAACGTTGTGTTGCCCGGTTCGCCGAAGTGGGTCTTTATCGCAACGAGGTCGCCTCTGGAATAGATACTATCCAGACCTGACATTCTCATGAGTCTTCCGACCTTGTTCACGAGATTGTCGGATTTCTTGCGTGCTCTCATGTCTGCGAGGTACACTTTGGACTTCGTCATCCGTGTTTGAATCAAAGGCATGATTCATGAACTTTGCCTCTATGCACACCGTCAGAAGGAGAATGCGATTTCTTCACAGGGCAGCACTTCGACAGCAATTTATACTGGCTGGTGAATGGAGCGGACAATGATTTGCGGGGTCGACGAGGCGGGAAGGGGCCCCGTCCTTGGTCCGATGGTGGTGGCGGCTGTCATGGTCGAGAGCGACAGCCTTCTAAGGGAGATGCGTGTCAGAGACTCGAAGAAGCTCTCGCCGAAGCGAAGGGAGGAACTCTCGACCGAGATCGAGAAGGTCGCCGTGATCGAACTCGCGATCATCCCGGCTGAGGAGATCGACGAGATGAGGGGGCACATGTCGCTCAATGAGTTCGAGGCTCGCGTGTTCGCATCTCTGATAGATCGCCTCAGGCCAGATGAGGCATATGTCGACGCCGCCGATGTCGATGAAGAGCGCTTTCGAGACATGATCCGAAGCAATCTTTCGTACGTTCCAGATCTGTTCTGCTGTCACAGGGCTGACGACACTTATCCCGTTGTCTCCGCGGCGTCGATAATAGCCAAGACGCGGAGGGACCGTATTGTGGCGGATATCCAAAAGGAGATCGAAGAGCCGATAGGTAGCGGGTATGCCTCGGATCCGGTCACGATAGCGTTCCTTGAGAGATGGCTGAGGAAGAACAAGGACTACCCACCGCACACCCGGAAATCTTGGGCGACAGCAAGGAAGGCTCTTGTTCTTGCGAGGAATTCGAGGCTGACAGATTGGAGTGACGAAGAATGACGGTCAAGCACCTTTTTGAGGATCTGGTAGTGAGGTTCAATCAAAAGGCGGAGAATGATGCGGCTCTTCAGAAAGAGCTGGAGGGAATCACTAGGAAAGTCCAGATCGATCTTGGCTCCGAGCAATACAGATTCATTCTCGAGAACAAGCGGATCACGTCATTCGATGAAGGCAGAATAGAGAATCCGGACATATCTTTGATATCTGATCCTTTGACAATCGAGGAGTTGGTGTCTGGAAGGATGAAGCCGATGAAGGCATTTGCGTTGAAGAAAGTGAGAGTGAAAGGGTCACTGGATGATCTCCTGCGTCTGAGAAAATTCTTCTGAATATCCAAAAGTTTAATTAAGGGACGTGTGTTAGGAGACTAGTCCCACAGCGGGGTGGGGTAGCCAGGATATCCCGTCGGGCTCATAACCCGGAGATCGGTCGTTCAAATCGACCCCCCGCTACTTTTATTTAAATAGCTTGTATAAATTAGTAATTGCGTCCCCCCTACGCGTCGGGGGAACCTCTGCTTTGGTGTCGTGTCTTGTCCTCCGTGTTATGCGCAGAGTACCGCAAGTCGCAGGTAGGCCCAGAACGTGAACAAAATGGAAATATCGATGACGGCGATATGTCGTCAGGAAGGTCGACATGATGCCTGCTTATGTCGGAGCCATAGATCAGGGGACAACTGGGACGCGTTTTGCGGTATTCGATCATTCCGGAAACATGGTTTCCTCCGCGTACGAGGAACACACCCAGATCTTTCCGAAGGCCGGTTGGGTGGAGCACAATCCGATCGAGATCTGGCAGAAGACCAAGAAGGTCATCAGGGATGCTCTCGAGAACGCAAGCATCGATCCGAAGGATCTCGCGGGAATAGGAATCACGAACCAAAGGGAGACAACGGTGCTCTGGGACAAGAGAACCGGGAATCCGATCTACAACGCGATTGTCTGGCAATGTCGCAGGACCTCAGGAATGTGTCAGGAACTCACTGAGGAGGGATTCTCCGATATGTTCCGGCATAGGACAGGTCTGGTGCTGGACTCGTACTTCTCAGGGACGAAGATCAAGTGGATGCTCGAAAACGTAAAGGGGGCGAAGGAGAAGGCAGGCAGGGGAGACCTTCTTTTCGGCAACATCGATACTTGGCTGATCTGGAAATTAACAGGGAAACACATCACAGACTGCACGAACGCTTCCCGCACTCTTCTATTCAACATATTCAAGTGCGAGTGGGATGACGATCTCATGGAGACTCTCGGCATTCCAGAGAGCGTTCTTCCTGAGGTGAGGCCGTCAGTCGACCCTGATACGTACGGCACAACGAAACCCTCCGAATTCATGGGATCCAGAGTTCCTGTCTGCGGCGATCTTGGCGACCAGCAGGCAGCGCTGTTCGGACAGACATGCTTCGATCCCGGAGAGGCGAAGAACACCTATGGTACGGGCTGTTTCATGCTGATCAATACCGGGACGGACCGTGTCCTTTCGAATAGAGGGTTGCTGACTACCATCGCCTACAAGATTGGGAACGATGCTCCGCGATACGCTCTCGAGGGGTCGATTTTCATCACCGGAGCCGCGGTCCAGTGGCTGAGAGACGGTCTCAAGATCATCGAGACTGCGGCTGAGACTGAGAAGATGGCCAGCTGCGTCCAGGATTCCGACGGTGTCTATTTCGTTCCTGCATTCGTCGGACTGGGGGCGCCATACTGGGACCCTTATGCGAGGGGAATGATAATCGGCATCACCAGGGGAACGAAGAAGGAGCACATCGTCAGGGCCACCCTCGAGTCAATATGCTACCAGACTCGGGATGTCATAGAGACAATGAACGCGGATTCCGGTATTCCTCTCAAAATCTTGAGAGTGGACGGAGGAGCCGTGAAGAACAACTTCTTGTGTCAGTTGCAGTCGGACGTTCTGCAGGTTCAAGTGGTGAGGCCCACGGTCCAAGAGACTACGGCACTCGGCGCTGCCTATGCTGCGGGCCTCGCCGTCAAGTTCTGGAGGGACATGGACGAGTTGCGCAGCAACTGGGTCATCGATAGGACATTCGAGCCGACGATGGCCTCCGAGAGGAGCGAATCACTCTATCGCAAGTGGAAGCGGGCCGTCGAGAGGGCAAGGGATTGGGTCCCGCACGAGGATCGCTGAGGTGTGCTGTTGTCCAGGGTCGAGGTGCTCATAGTAGGGGGAGGAGTGACCGGAGCAGGAGTGGCCAGGGATCTCTCTCTGCGCGGCGTGGATGTCATGCTCCTTGAGAAGTCGGATTTCTCTGCCGGCGCCACGGGGAGATGCCACGGAATGCTTCACAGTGGCGGCAGGTATGCCGTCAAGGATTCCGAGTCCGCTGCGGAATGCGCGAAGGAAAGCACGATATTGAAGCGTATCGCTGGCTATTGTATCGAGGACACTGGAGGATTGTTCGTCGCGCTCGAAGAAGACGACCCGAATTTCCTCGACAGATTTCTGCGCGGTTGCCGCGACACTGGCGTCCGAGCAAAGGAGATAATGCCTGCGGAGGCCCGCTCGCTCGAACCTTGTCTCTCGAAGAAGATCCAGAACTCGGCGGAAGTGGAGGATGCTTCCGTGGACCCTTTCGCTCTCACGATAGGCAATGTTGAGGACGCCAGAGCTGCTGGCGCGGATATCCGCAACTATTGCTCCATTCAAGAGTTCTCACTCGGCGACGGGCGCATACAAGAAGCGATCTTCGAGGATCTCAGGACGGGAACGAGGCAGCGCGTAAGGCCTGAAATCGTTTTAAATGCCGGGGGAGCGTGGGCGGATCATATCGCGTCTTTGGCCGGCATCCACATACCTATGGAGATCGACAAGGGAATCCTCGTCGTCCTCAACGGAAGGATCGTCAACGGATTGGTCAACAGATTGAGAATGCCATCCGATGGAGACATAATCGTGCCGAACCACTCAGCATCGATCGTCGGCACGACTTCCGAGAAGGTCGACGATCCTGAGAATACTGCGGTCAGCGGGTCGGATGTCCATCGGCTCCTTGCAGAGGCGACCAGGATGGTGCCTGATGTTGCAATGGCCCGAGCGGTCCGTGCGTATGCAGGCATCAGACCGCTTCCGGGAGGAAAAAGCGGGCGGGAGGCGAGCAGGACTTTCAGAGTCATAGATCACGCCGAGGAGGGCGTAGAGAACTTCGTCAGCACAGTCGGAGGTAAGCTCACGACGTATCGACTGATGGCAGAAAAGGCTTCCGATTTGGTGATGCGCAAGCTCGGAAAGTCTGGCGCTTGCCACACGGCGCTTGAACCGATCTCACCACCGATGCCGGCCGGTCAGGTGAAGGACTTGCTATCCTTCCCGTTAATTCGCATGACTCGGAAGTATGGAAAGGACTATCGTGACGTAGTCAAGGGTTGCGCGACGAGCCTTCGTGGAAAGGAGATTCTCTGCTCTTGCGAGGAAGTCCTCAGGGGTGAAATCGAGCACTTTGCAAGTAGCAGCGATGTGACCCGAATCTCCGACCTGATGAGGCGGACAAGAGCCGGAATGGGATACTGCCAGGCTGGCATGTGTTCATTCGCTATCGCATCAGTGATGATCGACCATTCCGACAGAGATCCATTGGAGTTGATCGGAGAGTTCTTGGAAGAACGTTGGCGGGGCGTCGAACCGGTCCTATTCGGAGGACAGCTTCGCCAGGAAGTCTTCAATCGATACGTCCACGATGGAGTGTACCGACTGGAACCACTTCTGAGGGGTGAAGGGCGATGAGAAACGTATCGGATCTGGACGTGGACTATCTGGTCGTGGGACACGGAGCAGCTGGATTGCTGTGTGCCTCGCTGATCGCGTCACACGGAAAGAACGTCGCCGTTGCGGGGAGGGCAGCGACTGCGACTTCACTTTCGATGGGTTGCCTCACGCTCTTTCGTTCAAGGGAAATCGCTCTCGAACCCTATCGTTTCGAATTCGACACACTGTCGAGATCAGTTCCCCCTTTCAGCTCACTGTTCTGGCAGCGTCCGGAAGACCTCGAGATTTCGTTGTCTGAGTTGCTTTCGTTCATCATCCCGAGACTGAGATCGCAGGGTCTGCCGATGGTTGGGAATTTCGAGAGTTCCTATTCTGTCTTGTCAAACACAGGCATTCCATCTTCTTGCTCGGTCAGTCCCGGCTTCGTCGAGAAAGGCAGGCTGGACGAGAACGATCGTGATGCCGTAGCACTCCTGGGGATACTGGGACTGAGAGATTTCGATCCAGATCTCGCCGTCTCGGTGTTCGAGTCGATTACTGGCCGTCGGAACATAAGGCCTTACTGGACCCAACTCCCCCAGACGGAAGGCAGGTA
>JAJRAH010000009.1 GCA_028679985.1 Methanomassiliicoccales archaeon | reverse complement strand
CTGGGAATGGAGAGTGCCGATCCGAAGGTGATAGAGCAGAACAATCTCAATTCCACACCAGACCAGGTTCTGACAGCAATAAGATTGATGAACGATATCGGAGGGGAAAAAGGCGACAGCGGTCTGCCCCGCTTGCTTCCCGGCTTGAACTTCATAGTCGGTCTCGATGGAGAAAGTGAAAGGACCCTCGACCTGAATCTTTCGTTCCTGAGGAATGTGATGGAAGAGCGTCTTCTCCTCCGAAGAATAAACATCCGCCAGGTAATGCCGATTCGCAGGAGCTTCAAACCAGGGATCTCTCACTCGAAGTTCTTGAGGTTCAAGGAACAGGTTCGGGAGAACATCGACAACCCGATGCTGCGCCTGCTCGTACCCCAGGGTACGGTGCTCCGAAGGATCTACACCGAATTGAGGGAGGGGAACAGGACGTTCGGCAGGCAGATCGGCACTTATCCCATACTCGTCGGATTCGAGTACCCGATCGATATCGGGAAGTTTATCGATGCCAAGGTCGTAGGTTGGGGGCAGCGCAGCCTGACCGCCGTGGAATACCCGCTCTCCGTGAACGCCTGTCCTCTCGCGGCTCTCGAGTCCCTTCCGTTCGTCGGCAGGAAGCGAGCGGCGAGGATCGCTCGCAGCAGACCGATAAGAAGCGTCGATGACCTGGGTACGGCAATCGAGGACGAACAGACGACGGCCGCGATCGCTTCCTATCTTGATTTTTCATGATGCTCGATATGGGGAAATCAAGAGAATAAATAACACGAAAGACCTTAGCTTGAGCGATGGACACCCTCCACTTCGCGCGATTTCCTTTCGTGAAAGGCGCGGCCGAGTACGTGAGGTCGCATGGCGTCAGCCTACAGGAACTCCTCACGTCCGAGGCATACGCCCCTGCGAGGCTGAGGGGGAAGCAGCGCATATTCGATGCCTTGAACGAGGGGGAAATCACCAAGTGCCCGACGGCAGGAGAGCAGGAGCGCCTCGTAGAGGTGCTGAGCTACCCGGTCGCCAGAATGCTCGTCTCCTGCGTCGGCGACGGATTCCTCGTAAGACGATACGCGCTCGCCGAGGCGGTAACCATGAAGGACCGACTGCAGCAGGAAAGCCCGGAGTTCATCGTGTCCGTCGCCGACGAGCTGGGCGTGCCAGCCTCGATCGCGGACGGCATCATCAGGACGCATTTCTCCGACTTTCTCAAGTTCACTTCGAGGATGAGGAGCAAAGAGTGGAAGCTCGTCAACACGGAGGTGAACGAGGGGTTCGTATTCTTGACGAAGCAGCGATTCTCGAGAGTTCTCCAGCAGGCACTCCAGGAGAAGATCGAGGACGAACTGCCGCTCGCGGTCTCGGAGGACATCCTGAGAGTGCTTCGTCCCACTATCACCGATATCAAGAGTCTTGTGGAGACGAGGAAGCAGCACTACAAGGCCCAGGATCTTGGGAAGATCACCATAGTGAAATTCCCCCCCTGCATGAGAAGGCTGGTCGGAATCGCGCAGGCCGGCGAGAACATGCCCCATACTGGCAGGTTCGCCCTGACGGCGTTCCTGCACGCCATAGGGCTTTCGCAGGACGACATCCTGAATCTCTTCTCTTCGTCGCCGGACTTCGATCCGTCGAAGACTCGATACCAGATAGAGCACATAACCGGAGAGATCTCCGGCACGGAGTACACTCCCCCCGAGTGCTCGACGATGCGAAGCTACGGCATATGCTTCGAGCCGGACGCACTGTGCAACAGCGGGAAGATGAAACATCCGCTGTCCTACTACAGAATCAAGAGCATGACGAGAAGGAGGACGCCTGCTGGGACGGGGGCTGCGAAGAAGGATCAGAACGCATGAATCTCGTACTCACTGACGCGGAATCGGTCGAGGTCACTTTATCTTCTTCCACACTTCGACCGCCCGCTGGATAGCCGTCAGGTTGCCGACGATCCCGAACCAAAGCATCATGAGTTCGAATACAGACAAGCTGATCGGCCCGAAGTCTATCCGCCCGTCGCCGAAGAACATGACCGCCCATTGGATTAGCGGAATGACACACATCAGAACAACGCGGTCCGCCCTGCCGAGAAGGCCCCTGTACAACCTTCCAGCTCCGACCGCCTGAGCCTGGGTGCCCATGTAACTCGTAAGGAGGACACCCAACAAAGCCAATATCCCGATGTACGGATTGCACCACATGCTGACCGCGACCGCGCCGATCATGACGACATCCGCGTACCGGTCAAGAACATGGTCGAGGAAATCCCCTCTCCTGGATATCTTTCCGGAGAGGCGGGCAACTCTGCCGTCAACGGCATCGAAGAAACCGCTTACAATCACGAGAACGGATGCGATCGGCAGCAGTGTCTCCCACGACCAGAAGCTGAAGTAGAGCGCGAACCCCGACAGAACGGCTATGATCAAGGCAATGAGGGACAGCATGTTAGGACTCACATTCCTGAGCGCCTTCGCCGCCGGGTCCAGAATCGATCCAGCGTCATCCCTCATCGAGTCTAGTACCAGCTCAGAACCTCCATGCTCCAGTCGATATTGCCGACCGCGTACTTCTCCCTTTTCCCTGCCAGTATGTCATCGACGGCCGTCTCCACTTCCTTGGCAGATCGGTCTGTCGTGTCGATCTCGAACACCTCATTCGATCGCTCAAGCGCCTCGATCAGGATGACGTCGCACGCTTCGGCCTCGACATTCTCGCGTATCTTTCGATCGCTCCACTTTCTCTTCTTCAGTCTCTTGCGCAGGACCGTAGGGTTGCACCTGAGAACAATAGTCAGATCTGTCGTGAGGAGATGGGAAAGGTGGCCGATGTGGAACACCGTTCCGGAGCGCTGCTCCCCGATCAGAGCCGTGTCAAGTTCATCCACGTCGACTTCAAGGCTCTTGCGCTTAGGATCTCGACCCTTGGCGATTCCTCTTTCCCTTGCGAAGTCCCCGACGTCAATGACTCGATAACCCTTCCGACGGAGCGCCTCAGCCAAAGTGCTCTTTCCGGTTCCGGGAGTACCGCTAATGGCGACGATCACGGTCCGGAATAGCCAGAGCGACATCTTAAGGTTGCCGCGGAAGATATGAAAAATGGAGAAATAGAGGGGCGAAAAGAGCCCCTGATACGAACTAGGTCCCCGTTAGGCCTTCTCCGTCCTACCAGACGTAAGGGCGACTAGCATGATTTGCTGCTGCATATAAAAAAGGTTTTTAAGCATGCTACAATAAGTATTAAATATGATAATAGTGAGAAATTCCGCCTTCGCAATTTCTAAGAAATCATCCTCACGATTCGCGATGACCGAAATCCTGTCACTGGCACTCGTCCCCTTTCCGCTCGACGAGATCGTCGAAGAACGCGAGCTTCACGAAGGACCTGCCTCTTGCCAAGCGAATCCTCCTCTCAAGTGTGGAGGGGCATTCGAACTCGAATTCGAAATCGTACAGGACGTCCATTAGAACCAGGCACTCGGCCGGAGCGAGTCCGAATGAGAAGTCCGCCCCGGACAACGCCTCCTTCACCTTCTGAACGGCGACTCTTCCGCGGCCCACTTCCAGCATAGCTGCGACAATCCGTCTGACCATGTTCCAGAGGAACTCCCTCGCGCGAAAGTCCGCGATGATGAAGTCTCCCACCTGAAAGACCCGGATGCTGTCTATCGTCCTGACCGTGTCCCTCTCGTCGCCCCTGCAGAACATCCGGAAGTCGTGCTTGCCCTCGAATATCGAAGCGCATGCCGATACTCTCCCGAAGTCGAGGTCGCGATCTGCAAGGAAATAGCGGTACCATCTCTGACGGGCCCTCCTCGGAGAAAACCCCGATGACACTTCTGCGATGCCGTAGAAATAGACGTCTTCGGACACGGCGTTCAATGCACGAATCATCTCGGACTTTCGGAAGTCCGTATCAAAAGCCACTACGTTTCCGAGAGCGCTCACGCCGCTGTCGGTCCTGCTTGCTCCTCCGAATCTCCCGTCCTTAGCTGATCCGATCGCGCCGATCTCCTTTAGCGCCCTGAGGATCTCCCCCTCGACGGTCCTGAGGCCCGGTTGACGCTGGAAACCACTGAAATCCCCGCCGTCATAGGCGAGCTTGACCGCTGCCCTCCAGACCACGACAGGATTAAGTAGAAAACGCCTATTAAGACTTCCGAGAAATCCGCATGCCCCGGTTCAGAATCGTCCTCGTCAATCCGAAGAACGACGGAAATATCGGAGCCGTGGCTAGGGTCATGGGCAATTTCGGGTTCGACGAACTCGTCTTGGTCGGTCCCTGCGAGATCACCGAAGAGGGGTTCAAGCGTGCGAAGCACGGCGGGGATGTCCTGAGGAATGCGCGCGTGACAGATGCCTTCGATGAATCCTTGGAGTCGTGCTCGCTCGTCGTAGGCACCACGGGCATAATAACGGACGGCGAAAAGCACTTCATCCGAATACCTTTGACTCCTCGGGAGTTCGCCGAGAGGGTCAGGGAGAACGAGGGGCTGATAGCCCTCGTGTTCGGAAGGGAAGACATGGGCTTGTCGCAGGAAGAGCTCGCCAGATGCGACGTGCTGCTCCACATCCCGGCGAGCGAGGGATACCCCGTCCTCAATCTCTCGCATGCGGTCGCTGTCGTCTTGTACGAGCTCCACCTCCTTCCGTCGAAAGGATTTTCTCCTTCCGAAGCGACGGACGTTGAGAAGGAGAAGCTTTTCGAGTTCTTCTCCGACCTGCTTGATGCCATCGGCTATCCGGAATTCCGAAAGGAGAAGACGGAAATCATGTTCCGGAGGATGATGGGGAGATCTGTCCCTACGAAATGGGAGTTCTACACGATCATGGGTGTGATAGG
>JAJRAH010000070.1 GCA_028679985.1 Methanomassiliicoccales archaeon | reverse complement strand
CTTCTGTCGTGTCTCAGAGATCGCAGAGTCTTGCGTGATACGGCGAGCACTCTGCCGATATTCAATACGTTCCCCCCCTGGCGTAGTACAGGAAGGCGTCTTCGAGACTCGATGTCGACGCAGAGGCCATCAGCTCCGACGGCGTCCCCTCGGCAATCAACTTCCCTGACCTCATCATTCCGACGATGTCGCATCTGACCGCTTCGTCCATGTAGTGAGTCGTGAGCACGATCGTCCTTCCTTGGGTTTTCAATTTCTGGAAGTAATTCCAGAACCCGACTCTCAGTTCTGGATCTACGCCAACGGTCGGCTCGTCGAGGAACAGCAACTCTGGCTCGTGGATCAGGACGCATGCAAGCGAGACTCGATGCTTCATTCCGCCGCTCAGGTGTGACACGAGGCTGTTCTTCCGAGTCTCCAAGTCCGTCATTCTCAGAAGGTCCGCTTCCCGACTCTTGAACGTCTTGGGATCCACGGAATGAAGACCGGCGAAGAGCTCAAGATTCTCGTGGACTGTCAGATCGGGATAAACGGCAAGATCCTGCGGCATGTAGCCAACATTGGACCCTCTGAGACGACCTGATACGGTCCTACCCAGAATCTCAGCGCTACCTGCGCTAGGTGTCAATAGCCCAACAAGCATCTTGATTGAGGTCGTCTTCCCTGAGCCGTTGGGACCGATCAATCCGTACAACACTGATCTACGTATCCTGAGATCGAGGTTGGAGACGGCAACAATGTCATCGAATCTCTTGCTCAATTCCCTCGTACACACGACTAGGTCTTCGGCAGAGCTGTGACACGTGCCACATGTCACGGATTGACTGCCGTCTCCATTCATTCCTCCGCCCCCCTATCCGGTCGCATGCCATCCAAGAAGATCGAAACAAACCCCCGGAGGATCCTGTCATCATACTCCGGATCAGGCTTTCCGCCTTCCAGTAGTTCTTTCGTCAGGAAGTATGCCTGGATCATCCCCATCAAGGCACGCGCGGCTATCTCGGGATCCATCTGTCTGATCTTCCCGGCATCCATCTGGACTCTCATGAATTCGGTGACGAGTCCGATTCCTTTAGCGACCACCGAGTCCCTCATCGCCCTGCGAGTGGCCTGCTGTCTCCAAGCATCACCGAACATGACCATCAGCAAGTGCCGATTCGCCCTCAGCACGGTCAAGACCGCTTTGGCGTTCTGAAGTATTAGATCGTCGATAGGCCCGCTTACTTCAAAAGAGACCCGTCTTGAAATCTGGGCCAGGGGTGATCTTTCTGCAACGACTGCATCGAACAAAGCGCGTTTGGACTTGAACAGACGGAAGATCGTGACCTCATTGACACTTGCTCTTCTGGCGATCTCCCTTGTGGTCGTTCCTCTATAGCCCTGTTCCCCGAACACTTGGAGACTCGCATTCAGTATCCTTTCTCTTGCTGAGATCCTTGCCGTCCTCTCGCCCCCTCGCTAATCCGCATTTATGCAAGCATGCACTTGCATACATAATAACTCTGCTGCGTCGGAATGAAATCCGATCAGACACACGAACAAATCGAGTGAGTCACAATCATATCCACAATCTTCATCCATATGACAATCGCTGCTCCCCCCAACATATAAGTAGCGGAGGGATATTCACATCAAACTTCGCGGAAGCTTGCAGAAGAAGGTGGGGGTCAGCGATTTGATTGCGATCGAGGTCAGGGATCTGGTCAAGAGTTACGGCAGTTTCTGCGCGATCAAAGGAATCTCTTTTGAGGTCAACAAGGGGGAGATTTTCGGTCTGATAGGACCCAATGGGGCGGGGAAGACCACGACACTCAGAGTCCTCGCGACTCTCCTACAAATCACTTCTGGCCAGGTGAAAGTGTTCGGCCACGATCTCGAACGCGAGGCGGACGACATCAGGAAGATCATAAGCTATCTGCCCGAAGACGCAGGCGCATACAAGAATCTCACAGGCAGGAATTACTTGGAATTCATTGCCGCATTCTTCGGTAACGGTCGCAGGGTCGAGGAGATCGTCAGAAAAGGAGTCGAAATCGCCGATCTCGCAGAGAGAATAAACGACAAGGTGGAGACCTACAGCAAGGGAATGACGAGAAGACTGTTGGTCGCCAGGGCACTGATGATCGAGCCCAAGCTCGCAATCCTGGACGAACTGACTTCCGGCCTGGACGTGCTCAACTCACAGGAGATCAGGAAGCTAGCAAAGAAGACGTCCTCAGAGGGAACAACGATCCTTCTCTCATCTCACAACATGCTTGAAGTCGAGTTGCTGTGCGATAGAATAGCCCTCATGAACAACGGCAAGATCGTCGAGATCGGGACGCCTGAGGAGTTGAAGAAGAAGTACGACTGCGAGAACATCGAGGAAGTCTTCGTGAAGGTGGTGGCATGAAGAGCGTCACGAACATCATCAAGAAGGAAGTAAAGGAGCTCCTCACGCCGGCCGCGCTTGTTCCGATCATTCTGATGGCTGCCATTTTCGGGTCCTTGGGAAATATAATTGGAGGCGCTGGTGACGAGGCGGCCCGACCTCCAGTCATCGGCGTGATCGATCAAGACGGGAGCGCGCTCTCGACGGCCGCATTCCAGACACTCAACAAGAGCGCGATTGTCGTTTACAACGGAAGCAGTGTCTCTGAAGGACTCACTGTTCTCGACGAACGCGAGGGCGTCGCGCTCATCATGATCCCTTCCGATTTCAGCGAAAGGATAACGAACAATCAAACGGGGGAGTTACAGGTCATTTGGATCATGAAAGGCGCGGGGATCATGGACTCGCTGTCCTCGACTAGCGTGGACCTGATTCTCCAGTTGGCGTGTTCCAGCGTCTCGAAGGTGCTCATCGATCAACATTCCTCGGTCAACTCCTCAGTCATACTGAACCCGGCGGTCAAGAGCGAAACGACCATCTTCAGAGGAAAGGAGATGGCCGGAATCTCGCCTGGAGCGATAGCAGGATTCCTGTCTCAACAGGCGTTCGTGGTTCCTCTGATCGTTCTCATGGTCATCATCATGGCCGGCAGCATGGTCATATCCTCGATGGGGACCGAGAAGGAGAACAAGACGCTCGAGACGTTGCTCACCCTGCCAGTAAGAAGAAGCTCCATCGTGTTCGGCAAACTCGCAGGCAGCGCTATAGTCGGACTGATACTTGCGATCATCTACATGGTCGGCCTCGGGTACTACACGACGTCGATCACAGCTGGAGGACCGATAGACCTCTCGAGATATGGACTGACGCTTGACGCCTTGGACTACGTCCTGGTCGGGATCTCGCTGTTCCTTGGCCTCCTTTCAGCTCTGGCGCTGTGCATGCTGCTGGGGATTTTCGCCAAGAACTACAAGTCCGCGCAGACGCTTACGATGCCGATCACGCTTCTCGCGATGATCCCGATGTTCGCTGTTATGATGCTAGATTTCAACACGATGCCGCTCGTCGGCCAAGTATTGCTTTTCGCGATCCCATTCACGCACCCGATGATGGCAATCAGGAGTCTGATGTTTGACGACTACACGCTGGTCGTTGGGGGAATCGTGTACGAAGCCGCATTCGCTTTCGTCACGATGGCGATTGCGGTATGGGCGTTCAGGAAGGACATTCTCTTGACCGGGAGACTGAGAAAGGGGGGAGAAAGGCCGCTGAATCCCATATGGAGAGCACTGTTCAAGATGAATCGGATGAGACCGCGCTGAAGCATAGCATGAAACAAGACTCCCACTGTCCCTCCTTTGGTATCTCGTCGGTCCGATTCTAATCTCTCAACATTATTCCGACGGGACAATGGTCAGACCCAGTCACATCGCTCAGTATGAATGCATTCTCGAGCCTGCCGCGAAGGTTGTCGCTAATGAAGAAGTAATCGATGCGCCATCCGACCTTTCTTTCCCTTGCCCTGGTTTTCGTATCCCACCAGGTGTACCGCCCAGGCGACTTGTCGAATTCTCTGTATGTGTCAATGAACCCGTTATCGATCAGTCTGTCAATCCAAGCTCTCTCCTCCGGAAGGAATCCCGATATCTTCGAGTTCTCCTTCGGCCTGGCGAGATCGATCTCCTCATGCGCGGTGTTGACATCTCCGCAGATGACTACTCTGTCGCCCCCGTCCTTCATCCTGACCACGAGGTCCAGAAATGCGTCATAGAAATCCATCTTATACTTGAGTCGTTCAGCAGATGATTTGCCATTCGGGAAATAGACGTTGAAAAGTACAAAATCCTCATAGCGGGCGACCTGCACCCTTCCCTCATCGTCAAAGCGGTCGATCCCGATCTTGGTCTCAAGCGCGAGAGGCTCAGATTTGGTGAGTAGGGCCACTCCGCTATAGCCCTTCCTTTCGGTGGGGGAGGAGAAGTAGCTTCGGTAACCGACCATTCTTCTCAAGTCCTTAGGTATCTGATGCTCTCCGACCTTCGTTTCCTGAAGACACAGTATATCTGGATCGCATTTTCTGACCCATCGCTTGAAGCCTTTCTTGATGATCGCCCTGATGCCATTCACGTTCCAGGAGATCAACTTCATCGCAGATCCGCCGATTCGCTATTGTCATGCATAGATATCAACATGAGATTCCCGCCCTCGTCAATGGAAGTGTTATCTTGACCGATGCGCATTCTGAGGAGAGGGTGCGTCTATGAGAATCGGAGTGTGTGGTATCGCATGCGAGATCTGTCCTTTGATGTCCAGAGGGAAGTGCCCCAACGGAGAAGAGGGGTGCAGACCCAAAGCCAACGAGTTCTGCAAGGTGGCGACGTGTGCGTTCAATAAGGGGATCGGCCACTGCTTCGAATGCGAGGATT
>JAJRAH010000008.1 GCA_028679985.1 Methanomassiliicoccales archaeon | reverse complement strand
GTTGAAGACACCAGAGGATCGATCACTACCGCTCTCGAAATATCTCTCTCAGGAATATCGAAACCGTATTCATTCATTTCTACTACGAAACGCGCGGAGAGTCGTTCGTCCGAGACACCGTATCCGGCCATCAAATCCCCATCGGTGAGACACCCCCGACCAGTGTCTAACACGAGAGTGGAGGCGTCCTCGCTCAATGATGCTCCCTGAACCGAGACCCTAACGACATCGACGGAAACGAATGGGGAGACGATGAACTCATACTTCAGTCCTTGGGCACTGAAGGTGTACACGAGATCGATTCCTGTCCAAATATCTGTGTACGCAATCGAATCATAGCTGCGGACATCGGTTATCCAGTTGCTCTCCTCTCCGAATAAGTAGTTGCTGCGATGAGATTTCAATCCCTCTCCCGCAGGTGATACGAGATTGCAGCCGGGAAATGTCATAGTGACTGAATCTGCACAAGATAGACGTCCGTCCTCATGTCTCTCGAGCACGTACAGTATTCTCGAATCATAGAAGACAGCCTTCCCGAACTCAGTATCAGCGACAAACCTGACATCCGAGCCGAATTGACCTTCATTCCCGGTGAAGAATCGGTTTGCCTTCTCGGCTTTCTCTATGTAGAATTCGGCGGTCGATGCGTCTTCGGTCCCATAGCCTGCGAACTCCCCGGCCTTGGCAATCGCCGAAGTCTGTACGTTTTCGGTCGTGGCGCTGACCACCAGCGCTGCTTGAGAGAACACCAAAGTGAATACGAGAAAGACTGTTATGAACACCGACAGTACCGCTACTCTCCTTGCTCCCTCAGAATGATTCATTTTCCGTAACCTCCTTCGCAATTTCCAGTCGTCACTGTGCATCATGATATCGGTGCAAGGCCGACAACTGTTGATTTCTTGAACTCCGTCTCCCGCGGACCCTTCTTGCGGTCCCGGGAGCAGGGCTCAGGCATCCCCGTTCCAGATGGCCGTACACCATTACCCCTCGTCGCATTCAGAGAAAACGTTCAGCTGAATGTCCGAATAGCGAGAATTACGTTGTTTCCAATATTAACTTATCCCTCTCATGTCCTGCTTTTGCGATTCAGAGCCGCCATAGGACAGATCCCACACCTCCGGCTTCCACTTGATGATGGCAGAGCAGTCCCTCAAGAGGCTGGAACACGCAAGGTCAGCTGGGAGAGTCCTTCTCGGCCCCATAGACTCGTGCGTGCACCCGTTGGTGGCTGGACCGCATTCAGAACTATTGTCGCTCACAGAGCCTGAGGTACCCGCCAGACGTATTTGATCAGTCTCGATCAGCACGTCGAGTGCCGACCCGAATGACACACGAAAAAAAGCCAGGACCGTCAATCCCAGCCGATCCAGAGTCCTCTATTTCCTATATAGCAACAGTCCAAGCACTCCTAAGACTATGAGAACGACGACGATTTTGTACACACCAATGAACTCTCTTTCGAAGATGTTCCAGCTTCCGTAGATCAGGCCCCACGCCCAATACATGGCGAATCCGGAGACTATCAACAGGATCGATATAGCCATCTTTGCTTTCCTGGGGAAATCGGAACCTTCCATTGGGTGCGCCCAATGCCTTCAGTATATAAATCCTTTTTCCTTTGAGAATGCTGCCAATTCATCCCATCCAGATGCAGACTTGAACTCGATGAATGCTCGATTGAGACTCAAGTCGGATCGGAAAACGAACTCGCGATAGGCTGCAGGCAACGTTCAACTAATTTTATATAAGTCAAGCCCATTAGTTGTGGATGGTGATGGGATGGCACTCGAAGTCGTATTGGTGATCATTCTAGTCTGGTTCGGCCTGGGAGCCGGAATAGCAGCCTGGATATATGCGGATACGAAGGTGAGGAAGAAGGCTGCAGATTGGAATTGGGTAGCTATCGGATTCTTCCTCAGCGTTATCGGTGCAATAGCATACGTCGTGGCTGCGAACGCGGAGAAGAAGCGCGCTTATCAGTATCCTCCCGCGACCAAGTATGAGAATCCCGAATACGAGTTCGAAGGGGAGAAGCATGAAGCTAGTCCTCATCCTGCTCCGAAGTCCGGCACGAAGGCTGGCACAGAGAAGAAGAAGGAAGAAGTCAAACAGATTGAGGGTCTTCCCAGGTGCCGTCATTGTGGGGCAGCGATCTCCGAGCACGAATGGCAGTGTCCGAAATGCGGAGCCAAGCTGAAATAGCGAGTCAGATCGCGACCTCCGTCCATAATCCTTTTCTTTCCTAGAGAGCATCGGGAACGTCATGCTTCGGGAAGGGGATCTCGTCTACCTGCTCGACGAGAAGGGACTGCGCCATTGGGCGACCATCAAGAAGGCGATGATCAGAGTCGAAGGGCTGGGGGTCGTGGATGGCTCAAAACTCGTCGGGAAGGAGAGCGGATCGATAATTTCGGTGGCCAACAAGACGCTCTGGGTGTTGCGTCCTGGGACCCCTGAGCTCATGGAATCTATAGAACGGGGACCGCAGGTCATCGGGAGGAAAGACGCGGCGACGATCGTGCAGAGACTCGACCTGAAGTGTGGGGACCTCGTCATCGAAGGCGGTGTCGGTTCTGGGTCGCTCACAACGGCGCTGCTCAATGCGGTCAGACCCGAAGGGAAGGTCATCTCCGTCGAGCTGAGGGAGGAATTCGCCGCCAAGGCCAAGAGGAACATCATGCGGACAGATCTTGGCAAGAACTGGGAACTCAGAATCGGAGATGTCAGGACAATCCAGCTCGGCTTGAAGGCGGACGCGGTCGTTCTAGACATACCAGATCCATGGGAAGCGGTCGATAGCGCCACGATGATGATGAAAGGAGGGGGGCGATTCTGCGCGTACGTCCCGAACATGAACCAAGTCGAGAGCACCGTCATGAAGCTTCGTGCGTCATCGTTCGTGGAAATCGACGCTCTCGAGAACATCCAGCGGGCAATTGAGGTGCACCCCGGCGGCGTCAGACCGTCCTTCGATGTCCTCGGTCACACTGGATACATCGTCTTTGCGAGGAGAACAATCAGGGAACGGGAGGCCAACTCTTAAGTATGGGTTTTGGAGTGAGGGGCGAGAGATGAGCATTGAGTTCGCGCTTGGAGCTTTCGTGTCGATCTTCGCCATCGTCAACCCAGTGGGCAACATCCCGATATTCGAAGCCGTGACGGAAGGATACTCCAAGGAGCTGAAGAGAAAGGTCGCCATCAAGATCTGCCTTGTCACCACCGTCGTCCTCTTCGTTTTCGCGCTCTTCGGCCAGTACATATTCTCGATATATGGCATCACGATACCCGCGTTCAAGATCGCAGGGGGCCTCCTCCTCTTCTCGGTCGCGTTCTCGATGATGCACGGACAAAGATCCAGAACCAAGCTCAGCGAGGAGGATCAGGAGGAGGCTATGGAGAAAGAAGAGGTAGGCATCGTCCCTCTCGGCATACCGCTGTTCGCGGGCCCGGGCGCGATCACGACCGTAATGATCTATGTCTCGGAGGCCACCTCTCAGAACGGAGATCTGCTGGCGGTGCTGTCAGTATTCCTCGGCATCATCCTCACCGTCGTCATAAGCTACATTCTGCTCACCTACTCGGAGGGCATATTCGAGAAGATGGGACGGAGCGGGGCGATGGCATTCTCCAGGGTCATGGGTCTCCTGCTCGCTGCGGTCGCGATCAGCTTCATTCTCTCGGGCGTGTTCCAGGCAATCCGGGATGCTGGATTTCTCTAGCTCCGTTGAGAACACAATTAAGTAGGGAGCAGAGGATTCCCAATGCGGTGCTGAGATGGTAGTGGCGGAGATCAGGATCGAACTCAAGCCCGGAGTGGCGGACCCTGAGGGACAGAATACGAAGAAGGCGCTCGAGCTGCTCGGTTTCAAAGGCATAAGGAGCGTCAGATCGATCAAGTTCTTCGAGATCACACTGGATGTGCCTCGCAATGAAGCGGCGAAGGCGTGCGAGGAGATGTGCAGGAAGCTTCTAGCGAATCCAGTCATTCAGAGATACAGGATAGACTTGAAGTGAGGATGTGCATGCCATCTGTCGATTTCATGCGGCGCAGGAGTGTATCATTCGAGCTTTCCGATATCGATCTGTCGAAAGCCGAAGATAAGGACATGTTCGATATCAGCGCCTCGATGGGCCTGAACCTCAGCCTCAGCGAGATGAAGGAAATAGCCAGGTATTTCTCGAAGAAGGGGAGGCCGCCGACGGACGTCGAGCTTCAATCGATCGCGCAGGCTTGGAGCGAGCATTGCTGTTACAAGAGTTCTAAGGTGTTTCTTCGGGAGAATATATTCAACATCAAACACCCGGACGTCCTGGCCAAGGGGGACGCCGGGGTCATGGCGTTCGACGACGAGTACGCCTACGCTCTCAGAATAGAAAGCCACAACCATCCGTCCGCCATAGAGCCGTACGGCGGAGCGGCGACAGGCATCGGAGGAATAATCAGGGACGTTCTGTGCATGGGTGCGCAGCCTGTCGCGCTGATCGATCCCCTCTTCTTCGGCCCCCTCGACTATGACGGGGAGATACCCGCAGGTACGAAGCATCCGAAGTATCTGCTGGGGGGAGTGGTAGGGGGCATTCGTGATTACGGGAATCGACTCGGAATACCGACCGTCTCCGGGGGCGTGTTCTTCGACGATGGATACATCGGCAACTGCATCGTGAACGTAGGATGCGTCGGAATAGTCAAGCGATCCCAGCTTCTCAGGAATGCTGTGGGAGGTCCCGGGGACGTCTTGATACTTGCCGGGGGGAGAACAGGAAGGGACGGAATACACGGGGTCACGTTCGCATCCGCGGAATTGGACGAGTCGTCCGAGGAAGGGTCGAGGGGCGCTGTACAGCTGGGCGATCCGATAATGAAAGAACCCCTGATACACGCCTGTCTGGAAGTCACATCGAAGGGACTGATCAACGGAATGAAGGACCTTGGGGGAGGAGGACTGTCCTGCGTCGTGGGGGAGATCGCCCTCGCCGGAGGATGCGGGGCGGAAGTGCGCCTCGACAAAGTCCCGCTCAAGGAGACCGGTCTGGCGCCCTGGGAGATCTGGGTATCCGAGTCTCAGGAAAGGATGATGCTCGCGGCCTCGAAAAAGAATGTTCGCAGGATACTGGAGATATTCGACCTGTGGGATGTACCGGCAACAATCATAGGAGAAGTCATCGCGGATCGGATTGTGCGTCTCCAATTCGAAGGGGTCCAAGTGTTCGAAATGGATTTGGACTTCTTGACCAAAGGTCCCGAGTACTGTCGCCCGACGAAGGTGGAGAAGCCCTCGACCACGGCAAAGAGCATCCCTCCAAAGCTGCCGAAGGACCTGAACACCGTTCTGCTGGCCTTACTCTCGGATCCGAACATAGCATCGAAGGAGTGGGTGATCAAACAGTACGATCATGAGGTGCGGGGAGGTACCGTCATCAAGCCGCTTCAGGGCAAGATCGGGTCGAGGACTCACGGCGATGCCTCGGTAATCAAACCGCTTAGAAACTCATACAGAGGACTGGCGATATCCATAGG
>JAJRAH010000069.1 GCA_028679985.1 Methanomassiliicoccales archaeon | reverse complement strand
GGAGCAGCTCGGATGTGACCTGTGCCACCTCGTCCTTGAGTTCAATGCCGAGATCGACGATTTCCCTGCCTGAGTCGGTCAACGCGACCTTCCTGCTCACAATGAGCTTCTCGACGATGAGATCCTGTCTGGATTTCAATTGAGCAATGATTTTCTCGTCCACCTCAACGCTCGAGAGGTCCTTCTGGCTCAACATTGACAGAACCCTTTCGTCATCCATCTCGTAACCGACCGTGCGGTGTCCGTGGCCCGTGAGGGAGACTATCGTCCTGCCGTCGGATTTCTTTATGTCCGCAAGGCCCTTCCTCTTCAGCCAACCGATAGCGATCGGGATCTCTTCGGCGTCGACCGCCTCGGACAAGTCCTTCGAATCCACAGAGCCCCCCTTGGCGTGGATAAGGTCGAGCGCCCTCCGCTCCGGGAGCTTCTTCGAAAGGATACTCTTGTTCTTCAGGGAATACGACTTTCTAGCGCTTTCCTGAACGCCCACGAGGCCTTTAGAGTGAAGCCAGGAGATGGCGTTCATCACCTCCACCAACTGCGAGAAACCACCCAACTCGAAGATCTCCTCCGGAGATGCTTCCGCTCCGATCCGTTGAAGCGTGATCAAAACTCGCTTCTCCTGAGGGCTCAACTCTTGAAGGACCTCGGAGGCTTTCATGACCGTTGGTGTAGACTTTCCTGACTATTTGTGATTTTTGCAGTCTTGATCCCTTCGGCGAGCTGGCTTTATGTCTACCACGGGGGTGCCGTTGAAGGCGTCGAGACCCTTTACTACGAGAAGGTTGTCTCTCCTTCCGAGCAGCTTCACTCTCGTCAGACCGAGGAAATTCGGACGCTTCGGGCTTCTTGATGCGAAGACTCCGACCTCTGGCTGCGATGTATCGTGATAAGGATGCACCGTCATCTTATATGGCGGCGACTTGTGAAACAGGAAGATGATGTCGAGCTCTTCGTTCTCCTCGATTCTGTAGAGACCATCAGTGAACTCTGGCAGAATCTCGATCTCGGATACAAGATTCTCGAAGTCTGTGTCGTTCTCGGCGGTGTTGCGAACGCACCCGATCGGGACTATTTTCATCAGGGGTCCCTCATCAAGAACTCTTCGAGATGGATCCGGGCCTCCTCCCTCTTCCTCTGATGCTCCTCCAGGAAGGTCACGACCCTGTCCGCCAAGAGCTTCTTGCATTCCCCGCACATGATCTGCCCCCTTCTGCAGCGCTCCTGAAGGTCGTTCACGGCGGCGTCGTCGGGTTCAAAGAGATAGTACTGGTACTTGAACACCGAACAGACCTCCGGCTTGCCTCCGGACTTCTTTTGCTCCTCAACCGAAACGGCACCGCCGGTGAACGCGTTCATGATCTTCTTACGAACTACCTTGGGAGGATCGGTCGTGAAGATTGTGGCTCCTGGCTGGGAGGATGACATCTTATCAGAGCCCATAAGGCTGGGGAACATCTTGTTGTGTATGAGGGCCGGCTTGTAGTATCCGAGCAGCGGAGCCACGTCCCTAGCGACTCTGAAATGTGCGTCCTGATCGATGCCACACGGTATGAGACAAGGAACGTTGTGCTTTTCCATCTCGGATTCGAGAAACGCCGGCGCCGCCTGGATGCTCGTATAGAAAATGCTCCCTATGTTCGTACTGTTATCGAATCCGAAGACCGCTCTCGTCGTGGAGAAAGTCACCCTCTTCGCGACCTTCAGAGCGATCGGATACAGAGTATGGATGCATTCGGTGTCGACGACGATCTTCGTCTTCTTCAGATCGAATCCGAGAGCGATGACATCGAGGGCGTTCTCGTAGGCGCCTTTCAGGGTGTCCTCCAGCGTGAGGTTCTCGTTGAAAAGGAACTTCTCGTCGTCGGTCATCTGGAAGTAGAGCTTCGCACCGAAGACGTCCTGGAGGTATTTCGTGAATATCCAAGTGATCAGATGTCCGATGTGAGTATGGCCGGAAGGCCCGCGACCGGTATAGAGGACGAACGGCTGTCCCTTATCATACATGTCAAGGATCCAGTCGAAGTCGCGGTGCGAGTAGAACACGCCGCGGCGCAGGAGTGGGTGCAACTCTCCGTACTTGGAGATCCTGTCGAGAAGGGCATCATCGATCTTCCTCGTTCCGAACCTCTCAACCAGGAGGTCGTAGTCGATCTCACCCGTGACCTCCCACGGGGTGATGGTGAATTCGTTGTTCATCCGCGTACCGCGCCAGCGAGAAGAATCTAGGAGCTAATGAATCTTCCGAAAGACTGGCGCAGTCGCTATTGGACGCACCGGAGACGTCTCGGACCGATCCGAACCAAGGTGAAAGTTATTTATACGGCGCAAACATCGTCGGTTCTCAAAATGGACATCGTACAGTTCATACTCAGCTTCGTTGTGATCCTCGTTGGCTGCGAGTTCTTCACGAACGGAGTTGAGTGGCTTGGCAAGCGGTATAACCTCTCCGAGGGTTGCGTTGGCAGCGTGCTTGCCGCCGTCGGAACGGCAATGCCGGAGACCCTCATCCCACTGATAGCGATAATCTTCGTTGGAGGAGATGCAGGCCACGACATCGGTGTGGGGGCGATCCTTGGCGCTCCGTTCATGCTATCCACGATCGCGCTGTTCGTTGTCGGAGTGTCCGTTTTCGCGTTCATCAAGCGCAGGAAGACGAGGACGCTCCACATCAATGGGAAGCTCATAAGAAGAGATCTGAAGTTCTTCCTCATCGCCTACAGTCTAGCCGCTCTGGCGGCGTTGCTTCCACCCGACTTCTCCCCGTTCAAGTGGGCCGTCGGTCTATCCTTGATACCTCTCTACATATTCTACACTTACAAGACCGTCAAGCGCGGGGAATGCTCAATTGAGAACACCGAGGTCAAAGATCTCTACTTCCACAAAGCCGTCTGCAGGGTCAATGGAAACGGAAAGAGCCGGACGAATCGCGTGGACGACCCGGGGACCGAGGCATTCAGGAAGGCGGTCTACCGCTCAGACCCTCCCACCTACCTGATCTTCGCTCAGGTGATCATGGGATTGATGGCGATCATCCTGGGAGCGAACATGTTCGTCGAGCAGATAAATGCGGTTGCGGAAGCGGTGGGTCTCAGCCCCCTGATCCTTTCCCTGATACTGGCACCGATTGCCACGGAGCTGCCAGAGAAGTTCAACAGTGTGCTCTGGATCAGAGACAGGAAGGACACCTACGCTATAGGGAACATAACAGGCGCCATGGTCTTCCAGAGCTCCATACCAGTGACTATCGGAATTGCGCTCACCAATTGGCACATAGACCTGTCGAACGGTGTTCAGTTCCTACAGGCGTGCTCGATAGGAATCGCACTGCTCTCAGCTTCGATTCTCTACTTGAGATCGACTCACAAGGAATTGCACATGTCCGGACTGATGCTCGGCGGCGCGCTCTATCTCCTCTTCTTCGTGCTAGTCATTCTGAACATCTGAATCGTCGATTCGTGTCCTGAGTATCACCCGATCAGATTCACGCCAACGTGTTTATCTCCGGCGTGAGGGTTCGGAAGGCGGTGCAACAGAGTCTCAAACCGGGCCAGTACGATGAGGACAGGTTCGATCGGTCCAAAAGGATCGGGTGGATCGACATGGATTCCCTATCAGAAGCAAGATGCCTGGTCGTCGGGGCCGGTGCACTAGGGAACGAAGTCGTCAAGGATTTGGTACTTTCCGGGTTCAGGAACATTACAATTGTCGATATGGATCGCGTCGTGAGATCGAACCTGAACCGCTGCATCTTCTTCAGAGAAGAGGACTCGAGGAGCGGCCTACCGAAGGCCGAGATCCTAGCCGGAAGGGCCAGAACTCTAGATTCCGCGATCAGCGTGAAGCATATTGTGTCGAGGATTGAGGACCTCGACGACGCGCTCCTCAAGTCATTCTCAATCGCGTTCGGCTGCCTCGACAACGTGGCGGCGAGGCTCCACCTGAACGCCCACACGTTCCACCTCGGTATCCCCTACATCGACGGCGGAACGAACGGCATGGCCGGCAGGGTTCAAGTAATTACACCTCCGAATTCCCCCTGCCTCCAGTGCGGAATGAACAGGACTCACTACAAGATAATGGATGATAGGCACAGTTGCACTGGCAATGAGGTGTCATACTACCAACCGATGATGCCGGCGGAGATAACGACTACCAGCGTCGTGGCGGCGATCGAGGTCAGAGAAGCGCTGAAGATCGTCAGTGGCAAGAGGGATGACTGTATCCGTCACGTCATGCATTACAATGGTATGACGAATCGCTGTGAAGTCTTCGAGCTTTCTGTGGACCCCCTATGCCCCATGCATCCCGCTGCCATCGTCTGATGCAATCTCCCCGCGTCGCTGTTCTCTCCTGAGAATCAGCATGACTAACTGTTGTGGAAACCTTTACGACTCCCCAACTTCTGCTCCGAGTAAATGATGACTATGCCACTTAGAGTGAAAGTAAGGAATGCGGAGACAGGCTCCACGGTGGACATGGAGTTGGAGGGCGAGAATACCGTGGAGGAGATAATCGAGGGCGCTGCAGGCTATTGGGAGAAGGATGCCGGGGCGTACGTGCTCAGAAGGGGCAAGAGGCTGCTGAGGGGTCAACAGACGGTGACGGAATGCGGGCTCATAAACCAGGACGAGCTCGAACTGATACCCGACCCCGAGGGCGGCTGAGGAATTGTCCCTGCCGATCGACATCCTCGTCTCGAGATTGAGAAACGAACTTACGATATGCTCCAGGTATCTCGGTCATCCAGTGAACACGTCGGAGGAGAGCCTCTCGAAGTTCCCAATGGACATCGAAATAGAACTCATGAAGGTCCCGGCGTCCGTGGTGATCAACGGCAAGGTCGTCATCAAATACAGCCACACATTTTCGATCATTGTCCCGAGAGATTATCCCTTCGAGAAGCCGCTTGTCATCTGGAGAACCCCGATATTCCATCCAAACATCATGATGCCCGAGGACGGAGGACATCTCTGCACGAAGCTCCTGGAGGAATGGAGCTTCAACTCCACTCTGCTGTCCTTCATCAAAGGGATAGAATCGCTTCTCCTGAATCCCAACCCCCGCAGTCCATTCGGCACGGAGAGCTGCACGGGCGCGGCGGACTACTTCAATAACGGGCACCAGAGAATCCCGCCAGTCGTGTATTCCCCGCAACCGAAGGTGGTGAGGTCGAGATGAGGCCTCCGTCGATTCTAAGCGGGGAAGACGTCAGAACGGAAGAACGGGAGCCTCCCCCCCAGGAAAGACAGGCAGCGCACAAATGGCTGAAGGAAGATGCCTTGGGAAGGTACAGCAAGCTGCGGGGGGTAGGTTTTGAATTGTATCTGTCGAAGTTGGCCGAGGAGAAGATTCGTAACCATGCGGTCAAGAACGCTGATACGAAACGCGAGGTTATGGGGCTGATGCTCGGCGGGATATACACTTTCAACGGAAGACGATACGCGATGGTCAGGGACGTCGCTACGACCGACCTGGAGGCATCATCCGTGCACGTCCGATTCCATCGAGAGTCGTTTGAGAAGCTGTTCGATTCGCTGGACGGAACGGGTTTCGACTACGTCATCGTCGGATGGTACCATTCTCATCCCGGTCACAAGTGCTTCATGTCCTCGACGGATATTGTCACCCAACAAACCCTGTTCGACTTGCCGTTGCACAACGCGCTCGTCATCGACCCGATATCGAGGGAGATAGAAGTCTACTACTTGGATCAGGGCACGATACGCGCCAGGGATTTTGCAGTCTACTGGGACGAATACGAGAACCCTTACCACGGGACGACGGTGCGCAGAAGGATGCTGCGCTCAGACCCAAATAGCATGGCGCCTGCGCATTGACGCTTCGCTCTGACCCAACCGAGCCATGATGACCGGAACCATCGAGTCGAATAGGAGAAAAGTCGAGTCCTCAAACAGGGTGCCTAGAGGAGCGATCTTCCTTCGCTGCTCGTCCTTCATCGTCGGCAACTCCAAGGATATGCTGGATGCCTGAGCGAGCTTGGAATGCATATTCGATGTTATCGAGACTACTTTCGCCCCGACTCTCCTCACAATGTTGGCGGTCTGGACTGCGGACATCGTCTCACCGGTGTTCGAGACGATTATGACGAGATCGCTTGTTTCGACGATCGGCGTTGTCGTCTCGCCGATGAAGTGCACATTGAGTCCCATCTGGACAAGCCTGACCGCGAACGCCTTTCCTACGAGTC
>JAJRAH010000068.1 GCA_028679985.1 Methanomassiliicoccales archaeon | reverse complement strand
CTGTTCGTGTTGGGTCTGGCTGACAAGAGGGACAGAGAAATCCTGAGGAACTCCGCGAAGCAGGATGTTTCGCAGCTCGACAACGAGATACAGATGCTGATGCCGGGGGAGGCTCTCATAGCTTCACCTTTCACTCCTTTCGCCGTCCCTGCGAAGATCCATCTTTTCGAGGACTACTTGAAGGGAATTGATGAGTCTAGAGCACAGGGAGATGAGGCACAGAGAAACGGCAAACAATTAACTGATTTCAGGTTCTATTGAGGAGAATAGTCTTCATCGAAGGAGGAAGAGGTACTGACACCCGAGGATACTTTCCTGATCGACATCACCACTGTGATAGTCGTCGCAGGGGTAACCTCACTGTTGTTCTCGAAGCTCCGACTGCCTGCCGTCATAGGGTATCTCGTCGCGGGAGTCATCCTCGGACCGTACACTCCGCCATTCAGTCTAGTGAAGAATATCGATTCCATCAACATCATGGCAAGCCTGGGTGTCGTCCTTTTGATGTTCTCGATAGGTCTGGATTTCAACCTCAAGAGACTGAGGAAGGTAGGGCTTTTCGCAGTCATCGCCGGAGCCGTTGAGATCGCTCTGATGGTGACCATCGGCTACGCTCTCGGCAATTGGTTCGGATGGAGCAGCCTCGAAGCACTCTTCCTCGGAGCCGTGATGTCATTCAGCAGCACGGCGATGATCATCAAAGTGCTGACAGACACAGGCAGCTTACGAAAGGACCACGCCGAGGCGATCATAGGCATCCTGATCATCGAAGATTTCGCCGCGGTGATAGTCCTGACACTTGCCGCACCGCTGACCAGCGGGGTCGCGATAGAAGCGGGACAGATTCTCGAAGTGCTTATGAGGATCGTGTTCTTCGTGGGAATCAGCCTCGTTCTCGGAATCGCGGTGATCCCTAAGGCGATAGATCTGGTCCGTAAGAGGTACTCGGACGAGACGCTTCTTCTCGTCTCCCTCGGCCTCTGCTTTGGGATGTCCGTCATCTCGCTTGCCCTGGGCCTGTCGGTCGCGATAGGGGCATTCATCATGGGGATAGTCATTTCCCAGTCCAACTCGGTCGAGAGAGTAAACGTCAAGATAATCCCACTGAAAGAGGTGTTCCTGGCGATATTCTTCGTCTCGATCGGAATGCTCATAGATCCTGCGCTCGTGTTCGCGAACATTGGGGCGGCAATCATCGTGGCTGTGGTATTCATCGCGGGAAAGACTCTGAGCGTCACCTTCGCCAGCTACGTCTCAAACCTCGACGCGCGGACTTCCTTCATGACAGGCATGGGGATGGTCGCCATCGGGGAGTTTTCTTTCGTGATAGCAAAAGTAGGAGCGGACACCCAAGCAGTAGGCTCGTTCTTCTACTCAACAGTGATCGGAGCGGCGATCATGACGATGATCGTCCTGCCCTTCTCGGTGAAGTATTCGCCGAAGGTGCTCGACGCGGTGTCCCTCCATCTCCCCCAATCCATAAAGAACGCATTTGCTCTAATCGAGCGATTGAGGGCGTCAGTGCGTGAAAGACTCTCCATGTCGACGGAGAACAGGAAGGAGCTCAAGACCCAGATCACCTGGGTATTCATCGAGTTCACTTTCATTTTCATAGTCGCAATCGTGGCGGACTTCATTTACTACTTCACAGACTTCGTGGCAGGCCAGGCTCAGAATTCGAGGCTCCTGCCCGCACTGCTGCTCGGTGGGGTGTCGGTAGCGCTCATGCTTCCTGCAATAATTGGTATCATAAGACGCATGAGGAGGATCGCTGCCCTGCTCGTCAGAATGACCCTTGAAAGCGGCAATTTCAACGCGGCGGGTGGAAAGCTGATATACACGATATTCATGAGTCTCTTCACCGTCTTCGTGGCCATCATCATGCTCTCCCTCATGATATCTCTCATCCCGGCGACGAAGAATGTAGCATATCTGCCGCCGGTCGCGATCATCATCGTCGGGGCATTGGTCGCGTACCTATTGTGGAAGGTCACAAAGTCAGCGCACAGCAGGATGGCGGATGTCCTGAGCAAAGGGATAATGAATGATGAGGAGGAGAACAGATGAAGGATGAAACTTTGAAGTCACTGGACCTATCCCCTTCTGACGACCATCAGTTCGAAGTCTGCGTGATCTCTTTCGATTGGGTGGGAGGTCTCAATTGAGAATCGCCCACGTCTCTGATACTCACATTGGGTACTCAGCTTATGCAAAAGTGGACGAAGAGACCGGACTGAACCAGAGGGAGATCGACGTATTCGACTCCTTCTCGCAGTTCGTCGATCGTGTGATTCCACTGAAACCTGACGCCGTTATTCATTCGGGCGACCTGTTCGACTCGGTCCGTCCGACCAACAGGGCTATATCATTCGTGCTGGACCAGTTCAGGCGAATAACGGAGTCCGGCATACCTACAGTCGCTATTGCTGGTAACCACTCGACACCAAGACTTCAGGAAACTGGAAGCGTCTTCAGAATACTGGAGCACATCGACGGCCTACATCCGGTCTACAAGGGGATGTACGAGTCCGTAAACCTGGGAGACCTAGCAGTCCATGCGATTCCCCATTCGGATGGTGAGAACCTCTCGAAGAACCTTGAGTCCGTCGAACTACTAAAGGACTCGAGATTCAACATCGGCGTTCTTCACGCAGGGGTGATCGGGCTTGGTGTTTTCAGGATGAACGAGTTCAACGAGGTTCTGGTCCAGTCTTCATACCTCAGAAAGGACCTAGATTACATTGCCTTGGGTCACTACCATGGCTGTTGCGAGGTGGCTCCGAATGCCTGGTACTCCGGGTCGACGGAAAGGCTCTCTTTCGCCGAGGCCAATCAAGAGAAGGGATTTCTTCTGGTCGATCTGGACAAAGGTAAGAAGGAGTTTATCGCGCTGAAGACCAGAGAGATGATCGATCTTGCGGCGATAGATGCTACGCATCTTGATTCGGTATCCCTCCGAGAGACAGTGGGCGACGCGATCGACTCTGTCGAACTTGAGAACAAGGTCGTTCGGATGAAGATCAGGAATCTCACACCTTCGTTGTATAAGGCGCTTGATTTCAATTGGATCAAACAGATGACCAGGCAGGCGACGCATTTCGAACTGAGATACGATCTGCTTCAGGATGGCGTTTCAGTTCAGACCGCGAACACCGCACTTGACTCGCTCGACAGGGAATTTGCCTCATTTCTGGAGCGCTATCCAGTAGAGAACACCGACAAGGATAGGGTCCGTGCGATGGGATTGGATTACCTTCGCAGGGGGATGGAAGAATCAGACTGAGATACATGGAACTCAAGAATTATCGCAAGTTCCGGAAATGCGCACTCGAGTTCCCAGATGGAGTCATCGGAATCGTAGGACCGAACGGAGCCGGCAAGTCCAGTCTGATAGAGGCGATCGCTTGGGCGCTTTACGGGAACGAGACCGAAATCGTTCGCACGACTAAGGAACAGGTCAGATGGATGGGAGCAGGACCGAACGACGAGTGCAAAGTCATGCTTGAGTTCGACATCGAGGGTGACTCCTACCATCTGGAGAGGGTCATGAAGGGAAAGGACCTGAAGGTCGACGCAACACTGACCGTGAACGACAAGCCCGAGGCGAAAGGTGACAAGGCCGTGAGCGAGGAGATCTCGAGGCGATTGGGCATGGACCACAAAGCCTTCTTCATCTCGGTATTCGCCAGACAGAAGGAGCTGAACGCCCTCTCCTCTTTCAGACCCTTCGAGCGCAAGAAGCTCATCTTGCGCATGCTTGACGTCGACGTCCTTGACAGAGTAGTCGGCGACATAGACAGAGACATCTCCGTGATGAAGAAGAGTCTGGAACTGACGACTCGATCGCTCCTCACCGAGGATGGCAGATGGAAGAGAGACGTTCTGGGTGAAGACATCAGAGCGCTGGAGGAAAGGATCGCTATGGCCCAGAAGGGTCTGGTTCCCTTGAAAGAGGAGGTCTCTCAGCTCGAGGATCGAGTCGCTGCTGCGAGGGAGAAGAAAGACCTGGCGTTGAGGAGGGACGAGGAGCACAGAAGCTTGAAGGAAAGGGTCGTCGAGAAGAGGGAGAGAATCAGGAACCTCGAAGGCAGAATGGGAGACATTTCGTCCGAAATCGAGAGACTGAAGGGGAAGGTCATCGAAGTCGATGTCCTGCAGAAAGAACACGATGAGTACCTCATACTGGCCAGAGAAGTGGAGGCGATGGAGAAGCAGATGCGCAGGCACGAGGAGAAGATCGGTCTCGAGAGGAGGTTGTCGGGACTCAAGGAGGAGGAGTCTGAGATCGGATCCGAGATCGCGCAGAAGAGGGAGGTGCTCGCTCAATTGGAGGACTTCGAGGACCGCCTTAGGACCGTCGAAGAGAATCTGGAAGAGACCGACAGGCAATCGAGTTCGGCGAGAGAACGATTGGGATGGTTCGAGTCGGAAACGGGAAGAATCACGGCAGAGACAGAGAAGGCCAAATCGAAAATGGAAGACATCAAGAAACTCGGTCCAGAGAGCCCTTGCCCCACCTGCGAGAGGAGGTTGGGGGAACACTTCGATGCGCTTGTCGCGAAGCTTTCGGAAGAGATCGCGGAGAAGGAAGAGAGAACGAGGGGCATGGAAGAAGACAGGCTTCTGGCCTCGAGGGAGCTGGAGAGGCTCAGATTGAAGAGAGAAGCACTCGAGAAAAGGAAGAAGGATCTGAGAAAGCAGCAGAAGGAAGGAATCCAGCTGACCACATCGATCGACCAGTTCTCTCGCAGGCTGGAAAGACTATCGGATGAACGAATCAGATTGGAAGAGAGGATTGCGG
This sequence comes from Methanomassiliicoccales archaeon, assembly GCA_028679985.1. Classification (GTDB taxonomy): domain Archaea; phylum Thermoplasmatota; class Thermoplasmata; order Methanomassiliicoccales; family JACIVX01; genus JAJRAG01. The sequence goes on along the minus strand of JAJRAH010000068.1, from coordinate 444 downwards.
GATTCGAGGACCTGCGTTTCGAGGAGAACGTTTTTGCGGCGGCGAAGGATCGGATCCGAGGCCTCCAGGAGGCCGAGAACAGATACACGGAGCTGCGTATCGAAACTCAGCGACTCCCAGGACTCGAAGAAGGGCTTCTGACGATAACGACCCACGTCGATGAGACGAGGTCGGCGCTCGAGAGCATGGAATCAGAAATGGAGAGGATGGGGTACCGGGAGGAAGAGCGACAGAGAGCTCTCGCAGAGCATGAGGATGCGATGCAGACACGCGAGTCGAAGAGGAGCGAATGCATCGCCAAGGAGGCCGAGATCGGGCTTGATCGGAGAGAGATCAAGATTCGAAGAGAGCAACTGGAAGAGACAGTCTCGTGCGAAGGCAGAATCGCCGAGAAGACGAAAGAGATGGAGCAACTGGCGGTTCTAGAATCGGTCATGAAGGAGT
>JAJRAH010000067.1 GCA_028679985.1 Methanomassiliicoccales archaeon | reverse complement strand
CATCCATGATCGTACCGTTCGGATAGAAGCTCCCGCTGGCGATGATGCCCTTGCTCGGATGGGAGACGACCATCTCCACGTCCACCATCTGGACGTACTCCTCTTCCTCCGGATCGACGACGACGGATATCGTCGCCTCCTCATCGAGAGACAGGCGGTCCGGCATTCCTGAAGCCTGGACGCTGACCGCCTGAGCCTGCGGGATGGGAGTGAGAATCAGTATGCCTAGAGCGATGATGAGCGCCATGGCAATGGCGACGCTCCTCGTCCTCGGATTCAGACTTTCAATCAGATCGGTCACTCCCCCGAATGCGGAAAAGAACGAAAACAATAGAGATTGCTGTTTCTATAAGAATGTTCTTCCAGACTGTCTGGAATTGTCCGGATGACGGGACGCGTCAGGAAGCACGCTAGAAGCCCCTATATCGGCAGTCTACGGGAGATCCGAAGTCAGACATTGACCTTCCCCTGGAGAAGCTCCCCATGTGCGAGATTCAGTCGGCGAGACCCGGGCCGTATGGACCAGAACAGCCGCATTTCCCATCCTGCCAGTTGCGAATATCACCTCAGATAATCAGGGGCATACATTAATAGTGGACGGGGACGAAACCCTACCCATAACAAAGGGGATTTCGAGGAAGAGATGATACATTGACCGCATCCACCTCGGCGCCGTCAGTCCAGCATGAGAATCATGTCGATAATGACATAGCTGTGCTTTTCGTGGACGATGACATCGCCATTCAGGAACTGGCAATGCTGTTCATCGAGAAGGAGGGGATCAGTCGAGTCGACACCTCCACCTCCGCGGAGGCAGCGCTTTTTACGCTTGACGCGCAGAGCTACGATGCAATCGTCTCCGACTATCAGATGCCTGGCATGGACGGCATCAAGTTCCTCAAGGCCCTGCGGGGCAAAGGGGACAACACCCCCTTCATCCTCTTCACCGGTAGGGGAAGGGAGGAGGTAGTCATAGAGGCGTTGAACAGTGGGGCGGATTTCTATCTTCAGAAGGGAGGAGACCCGAGGAGCCAGTTCGCAGAGCTGACCAACATGATAAGGCGACTGGTCTCGCAAAGGAGATCCCAGATGGCTCTCAGGGAGAGCGAGCAGCGGTATCGGTCCTTCGTTCAGAACTTCAAGGGCATCGCATTCAGAGGTAGGTTCGACTTCACACCGGTATTTTTCCACGGAGAGTGGGAGTCAATAACCGGCTATTCCGACGAGGAATTGAGGTCCGGACAGGTGAAATGGAATCAGATCGTACATCCAGACGATATTCCGAGATACAAGGAGAATGGTCCGAATCTCCGCGAGATACCGGGCTTCTCGCTCGAGCGGGAATACCGCATCGTGCGAAAGGACGGGGATGTGAGATGGGTGCAAGAGGTCGTAACGAACGTCCTGGATGAATGCGGAAAGCCCGAGGCTGTAGAGGGAGTCATCCACGACATCACGGATAGGAAGACGGCCGAAGAAGCCGTGGTCCACAACCTCCTGCACTTCAAAGCCCTCATCGAGAATGTCTCGGACATAATTGCGGTCGTCGACCAGTCCGGCGTGCTTCAATACGTCAGTCCATCGGTGACGAGGATTCTAGGCTATGAAGAGAAGGATGCGATATCCAGATCAGTATTCGACCTGATCCATCCCGATGACGCCGAGCGGCTGGCTGGGAGCATATTGAGAGTCGTCAGCAATGAGAGGCAGTCGAAATTCTCAGAGTTCAGATTGAGAACGAAAGGCGGGGACTGGGTTGTCCTGGAAGCCACGGGAACAGTCTCTGATGGTTTCACAGGTGGTGCAAGGGTCATTGTCACAGCAAGGGACGTGACCGAGCGAAAACGGATAGAAGACGCTCTAATTGCAAGCGAACAAGCTTTCCACAATTTCATCGACAGGGCGTGCGACGGGATAACGATACTTCAGAATTCGGAGTTGAAGTACCTCAACGCCAGTCTAGCGAAGATGTTGATGTTCTCGGTGGAGGAGCTTCTTGGAAAGCCATTCATGGACCATATTTGGCCAGATGAGGTTCCGAAGATCGAAGAACGCTACAAGAGGAGGATGGCGGGCGAGAACATTCCCTCGATATACGAAACCGCCTTGAAGAGAAAGGATGGGACCAAGCTAGAGGTGGAGATCAACGCGGGTTTGATCGAATACGATGGAGATCCTGCAGACCTGGTCATCATCCGCGAGATCGGCGAACGGAAAGACGCGGAGAAGGCTCTGAAAGAGAGCGAGACGAGATATCGGGCAATATTCGAAAACACTGGTACCGCGACGATATTGGTTGAGGATGACATGACGATACTCCTCGCGAACGAGGAGTTCGAAAGACTGTCCGGGTTCTCCAAGTCGGAGGTCGAGGGGATATTGAAATGGACACAGTTCGCGTCCAAGAAGGATCTCAAGAGACTCAGCGAGTATCATCGCCTTAGGAGGATCGACCCCAAAGCGGCACCGAACGAGTTCGAGTTCACATTCGTCGACAGAGATGGGCATGAGCACAGCATCAGCGCGACCGTGGACATAATCCCTGGGACAAAGATGAGCATCAAATCCTACAGGGACATTACCGATCTCAAGATTGCCCAGGCCACACTTCAGAAGGAGAAGGAAGAGCGACAGACGCTACTCGACAATATCGAGACGATGGTCTGGTACGCAACTGACCCCGAGACCTATGGGTCGTTCAACAGAGCTAGGGCAGAGTTTCTCGGAAAGACGAAGGAGGAGCTGGAGGGGAAGAAACTGCGCGAGGTCAACTCGATTCCTGAGGAGTACAGGAATTGCCTCGCGAGCAACACCGAGGCCTTCAGCAAGAAGAAGACGGTTCATGTGGAGGAATGGATAACCACATCGAAAGGCGATAGGAGGCTGGTGGCAATCACCAAGACCCCGATGCTCGACGAGAAGGGAAAGGTGAAGTTCCTGGTGTGTTCTGGAATCGACGTCACCGAAGGCAGAAGGAAGGAGGAGGAACTCAAGCTCGCGGCAAAGAAACTGAACCTCTCCGGGTCCCTCTTGAGGCACGACATAATGAATCAGCTCTCGGTCATCATGGGATATGCTGGTATGGCCGCAGAGCAGATCAAGAACCCTCGCCTCCTCAGATATGTCAGCAGAATAGAAATGGCGTCCAAAGCGATCAAGAAAGCGCTGGAGTTCGCCAAGGAGTATCAGGAGGTGGGGACCAAGGCTCCAGTGTGGAAGAATCTGAAGGACAGTCTGAAGGAGGGATTGGTCGGGTTGAATCTCGTAGATGTCTCGTTGTTTACTGACCTGGACGACGTGGAGGTATTCGCCGACCCAATGCTGGATAGGGTGTTCTACAATTTGATAGACAACGCTTGCAGGCACGGGGACGATCTGAAATCCATAAGCATAAGCTGCAAGCGCTCCGGTGACAACCTCAAGTTGATCTGCGAGGACGATGGGATCGGCATACCTGAAGACAGAAGGGAGCGGTTGTTCTCCGAGGGTCACGGACTGCAGATGGTGAGGGACATCCTGATGATGACGGGCATAACAATCACCGAGAAGGGCAAGAAGGGAAAGGGTGCCAAGTTCGAAATCGTCATCCCCCAGGGCAACTTCAGATTCCTCAATTGAAGCGTATGTCAAGCGGGCGTTTGGCCCGTATTGGGCTTGCCATAGGGATCATTGAACGAATATCCGGACAACGATCAACCAATCTCTTTCTTCATTCTCTTGTATTCTTCCTCGGTTATCTCCCCCCGAATGTATCTGTCTCCGAGGACCTTGAGCGCTTCCTTATTCTGGTCCGCCGTCTGAGGCCGTGGAGTGGGCGGTGGAGGGTTGCTTGACGTCCCACGATTACGCGATCTGATTGTATAGAGTATGGCACCGATGATCATTACGGCGCCTACGACTCCGACGATCAAGATAAGAATCATCCACCAGAACCAGCCGGAACCCGCGTTCGTTTCCTGCCCGAAGACATTGAATCCGCTGCTTGCTGCAAAGAGCGCAGTGAATCCCACCAATAGACCGATGATAATTCTCAACGGTCCTAGGCCCATCCGGACAGGTCTATTCCCGTTCGTCATGCTCTCGAGAAATCAACTAGAGCTAGTAGTATATGAGACTGTCCGCTCGTGAACACAGACCGGTTTGCGGACTCCAACGAGAAATCAAAGGAAGAGGAAAGATTGAAGGGAAGAGATTTTGGGATTCAAGCAAAGAGTCTCAAAACCCAGTCGCCGATCTTGTTGATCGCTTCCTGTGACTCCGGCAACACGCCCAATCCAAAGGCTTGCCAGTCGTGGAACAGCCCGTCCCAAGCTTGCAGAGTCGCATCGACTCCCGATGCCTTTGCCCTCTCAATGAATTTCTGGCCTTGTTCGAACAGCAATTCCGGGGTCGTGGCCTGTATCAACACGGGCGGGAACCCTCGGAGGTCCCCATAGAGCGGGGATACGAGCGGATTGAGAGGGGAGGCGGGATTGTCTTGGCCGAGATAGGCGATGAACCACCAGTAGGAACCGGCGTCGGCGAGCATAGGATCCGTTTCTCCCTTTCTCAAGTCCATGTCTGAGGGAAGGAAGCTCGT
>JAJRAH010000066.1 GCA_028679985.1 Methanomassiliicoccales archaeon | reverse complement strand
TGAAATCGCAGGGTCTGCCGATGGTTGGGGATTTCGAGAGTTCCTATTCTGTCTTGTCAAACACAGGCATTCCATGTTCTTGCTCGGTCAGTCCCGGCTTCGTCGAGAAAGGGAGGCTGGACGAGAACGACACTGATGCCGTAGCACTCCTGGGGATACTGGGACTGAGAGATTTCGATCCAGATCTGGCCGTCTCGGTGTTCGAGTCGATTACTGGCCGTCGGAACATAAGGCCTTACTGGACCCAACTCCCCCAGACGGAAGGCAGGTACGATATGTCTCAATTCGAGATGGCGGCACTAGGCGAGCGTTTTCCTGTCGAAGAAGGAATCGCAGGTGCACTGAAGGAAGTCAATGAAGAGATGGTTGGACTGCCCCCCTTCACTCTCCTCCCGCAATTCGTTCAGAAGATGGAGTCCCTGGAAAGATTGACAGGCAAGATCGTGTTCGAGGTAGTGACTCCTATGTCCGTCCAAGGCGAGAGGTTGCAGGATGCTCTCGAAAACGTCGCAAAGGCAGAGGGCTGCAGGCTGCTCAAGGGATTGACAGCAACCGATATCGATCTCACGGGAGGCGAGGCTTCCTCTGTCGTCCTCCGAAGTCGGTCTAGGGCGCAGAAGGTCACTTTCTCGAGGTTGATACTGGCAACCGGGGATCTAGTCGGAGGCGGACTCGTGCCTAACGGATGCGGAGTGGAGGAGGCGATGTCATCCCTTCAAGTCGAGACCCATTGCGATGCGTCGAGCGTTCCTTCGGAAAGAAACTTGCGCGATGTGATGCAGAGCGGGCTCAGGACGGATTCAAATCTCAGGTTGTTCACGAAAGAAGGAACGGCATTGAAGAACGTTTACGGAGCCGGCTCTCTGTTATCCGGATTCTCGTTGCCGACCGGTGTCGGTCTTGGCGGCGTTCTGCTGACTTCCTGGATGGCCGCCTTGAATGCCATGGGGGTGAATTGACTGGGGAGGCCGGGAATAGAGACGGGCGGTTGCATCAAATGCGGAAGCTGCATAAACGCTTGTCCTGTGGTCAGGTCTGAGGGACTACAGAGATTCTCCGGACCGAGGAATCTCGCGGTTGACGCTCCGAGATTCCTTCCAGACGTCGCTGCCATCAGGGACAACCTTCTGATGTGCACAACGTGCTGGAAGTGCGAAGAGGTCTGTCCTGCAAACCTCCTCCTTCCTGAGGCGATGCTCCGGGTGAGGGAGCGGATATTCTCAGACAAGGATATGCTCGAGGGGCATAGGAGGATAGCGGAGAACATCGACCGCTACGGGAGATCGGTGGAGCCGGGGGATGCGGCCGACAAGTCGCCTTCCAAAAAGACTGGAGATGTGATGTACTTCCCCGGCTGCATCAGCAAGGAAAGGATATCATCGATATATGAATCATCGATGAGCGTTCTCGAAAAGGTTGGCACTGACTTCGGAGTCCCAGATAAATGGGTGTGCTGCGGTGCCCCGCTCGAGAAGATCGGAGACTCAAAGAGACTCAAGGTTCTCCGCGAGGAGAATCTCACGAGGTTCGAGGGGTTCTCGCAGGTAGTGACATCATGTCCAGGTTGCACGTCGCATTTCCTGACGCACTATGGCATTGAGTCGCTCCACACGATCGAGTTCCTGTACGAGAACATCGGACTGAGTCGTCTTCGTTTTCGACAATCATCGCGGAAGATCCGTATTGCCCTCCATCATCCATGCCATCTGGCCAGGACCATCGGTCCTCATGTCATCGACTATGCATATGCCATATTGCAAATGGTGCCGGGCGTGGAGCTTGTCGAGATGGAAGACCCGGGTTCTTGCTGCGGTGGCGGGGGAGGAGTTGTGGCAGGCTACCCCCGCATCGCCCTTGACCTCGCGAGCGAGAAAGTGAGAAAGGCCATGGCGGTCCGAGCGGAACTAGTGCTCGCTCCTTGTCCGTTCTGCGTCCTCAATCTGAGAAGGGCGGACCTTTTGGAGATCGGAGAGTTCACCTCTTTCCTCAATGAACGTCTGGAGTGAGCGAAATCGAAAAACGAGAAATAGAGGCAGGGCCATATTGCAGCTGAGTACACATGAGTCGTGATGCGCTTTGCTTCTCCTGCCTTTACAAGGACGAGAGACCAGAACTCGGTTTCAACAGCGAATTGATATACTGCGCGAGGAAGGAGATCGTTGTGAGACCGAAGACGAAGTGTGATCTCTACGTGAAATCAACGGACGAAGGAAGGGAGGAGATGCGCAATATGATGTACGGAGTGATATCGGACCACGACCTCCAGGAAGAATGACCGATCCCCAGGACAGCAGGTTACTTCCATTCCAAGAGTGAGATCCTGTCTCCCTTGTAGGTCTGTTTTATCTCGAACGGAACCCAATGCGAGGAGGAAGCATATCCTCTCATATGCCTGATTCTCATCCTCCTATTCAGGTTGTCATCGAACTTCAGCTCAATTACACCATCCGCTATTGCCATGAGATGATTCATCGTCTTTTCGTCATGGACGCCGTCATGCACCGTGAAGAACCCTGTTCCGAACTCCGAGCGTATTCGAGAAGAGGATATCTGGAAGAACTTGAGAACGACGTTCGTCTGATTGTATAGGAAAAGTGTCGATAGGGAGTGTAGGAAGATTCGGACAGGCTTTCCAGTCTCCTTGGCAATAGCCGATACGTTGAACATCACACCTTCGATGTCAGATACCTGGCGCACCTCTCCGGACATCCTCGAGTCCTTTCCTTCGAACGCACCGAGGAGGCTCGAGTGATAGTCAATGATGAACAGGCTGTGGCCGAGCGTGTCTTTCACGTTGACGCCGAAAGACTCCATGGCATTGATTACGTCCGCAGGGAGCATGTCGACCGCGACGAAGATAACCGTGTCTCCGCTCTCGACGTAGTTCTTTGCCAGGCTTATGTTGAATTCGAGAAGACCGACGCCAGGGCTGCCAATCATGATTATCGAAGACTTATCGGGAAACGCGGTCTTGATCACCTGACATCACCCTCTCATAGAATCGGCGTCAGCGAGACGCTCCCTCCATTCTCTCGTTCTTCGAACCTCAGCGCATTGCATTCCGTGAACGGCTTCTCGCCGTACATGACGATGGTTCCCCCGATTCTGTCGATCTTCACGTGCGTCGTTGCCAGGTCCGCCAAGCGGTGAGCGGAAGATGTGGAAGGGGAAGTTATGCCGACGAACACGCCGCCGTTTCGCCGGATCGAAAGCAAGTGATCCGTGAGCTGGTCCATGACATGATTTCCGTATATGGCCTCCATCGTGTCGAATCCCATCAACGATAGGAACGGAACACCCGCTTCCCTCAAACTGAAGGCCAGACCCTGCCAACTGAAATCGGCCAAGGCCGTTGTTCCTTCGACCGGAAGTACGAAACGGTCGCCAGCCGTGCCCATCTGTGTTGCCTTCTCCGGTATCCTCACGTATCTATCGAACTCCTCTTTCGGCAGCATTCTCACGATGTGATTCCTCGCGCCCTCCGCGCTGGCCTTCCTTAGGGGGACCCACATCACTCCCCTCTTTAATCCTGCGAAGTTAGCGACCAGGCTGCATTCGATTGCACTGCTGACCGTGGCAGGGACGCCGTATCCCATTTCGATGAGAACGATGGATCCTCTCTCCAGCCCGTCCAGCAGGAGTCTGTCAAGATCCGTTATTCCCCACGACACCCTGTCTGATGAATCCCCGACAGGAGACCACGCTTTTGAAACAAAGAACTCCTCTTTGAAGTCGTGGCCGAAACTCGTGATCTTCCCGCCCCTTAGTGTGAACAGGTATCTAGGTTGACCGATCTCGCATCCCCTGAGCTTCGATATCTCCATTTCCCGAATCCTTCTGCCCTGGTAGTCGGTCGATTTCAACACCAGCACTCCGTCTCCGAGATAGTCGAGCTGGGGGTCAGCGCTCTCGAGGACAAACAGAACGTTCGCGCCGTATCCCTCCACTATGTCGTTCTGGATGGTGAGAATGAGTCTCGCGCAGGTTTCCTCGTACTTCTCTGCAAGCGCGTCGATGCTGTCAAAAACTATGAGTGATCTTGCTGGCAAGTTCTTCTCAATCGTGTCATAAACAGCCTCCAGCTCTCCGAGATCTCGTCCGATGGAAACAGACATCACGACATCCTGTATGTCCGGGGCCTCTCCGAGTCCCCTCAGATTGCCGAGTTCCGTCCTGCGCCGAACCCGCCCCTCGCCCCCGGAAGCACCCTCTCCGACGAGAGGTCTAGAGGAAGCCTCACCACGTTCGATCTTGTCCTTGAGCCAGGGAAATTGGGTTAGAAGCGATGCGTCCGAGACGCGGGTCGAAAGGTAGAAGCTCTTCTCTATGGCAGAGATGTCTTCGATCGTCTGGAGAGCGAACGTCGTCTTTCCAGTACCAGCGTTCCCCCTTACTATGAGGGAGTGACCGCCTTCGCGAGTGAAGAAGTCGCGTATTTCCAACGGTATTCTAGAATCTGCCTCGGTTACGTTTCCTTCACTCTGGGTTTGGGCCCCGATCGACGCCATCCTTTGTCAATTCGGCGACTCTTGCTTAAACCTTTTCAGCTCATTCTCTCCAATGATACTGTGACCGAATGTGCGTGGGTCTCTGCGATATCATCACATCGCAGCGCGAAAAGTATTAAGTGCACCAATCCGAATCCAGATAGGCGGAGGATTGAGAGTTGAAGGCGGTCGTTCTTGCTGCTGGTGAAGGAAAGAGGCTCCGTCCATTCACAGTCTCCCGCCCGAAGGTCATGATCCCGGTGGGCAACAGACCCATTCTGGAGTATGTCATATCCGCACTTGTCGAGAACGGCATCCAGGACATCGTGTTGGTCGTCGGTTACCGAAAGGAAACGATCATGTCCTACTTCGCCGACGGTAGGAAGTTCGGAGCGAGAATCACCTACGCAGTCCAGGAGAAGCAGCTGGGTACGGCCCACGCTCTGTCGATCGCGAAGAAGCACCTTGATGATGAGTTTCTGGTTGTCGCAGGAGATAATCTCATCGACAGCCGAACCGTTTCGGATCTTGTCGGATACGATGGCGGACCTTCAATGCTCGTCACCGAAAGCGAGATCCCTTCCAAGTATGGGGTCGTCCAGGTCGAGGGAGACAGGGTAGTGCGGATCGACGAGAAACCGGAGGGAAGAATCGGAAACATCATCAGCACCGGGATATACCGTTTCAACGAGGACTTGCTCAGAGCAGTCGAGGACGGCGTTGGCGGCGGAAAGATCGGCATAACCCACGTGCTTCAGGCTTTGGTCCCGAAGATGGACCTGCCTGCCGTTCACACTACCGGCAAATGGATCGACGCTGTCTATCCCTGGGATCTTATTGGCGTGAACGCCGCAGCCCTTGCCGTGCATGGGCAGGAGATTGCTGGAACCATCGAGTCAGGCGTCACGATAAAAGGTAGCGTGTCTGTCGGCGCGGGGACAAGGATTAGGTCTGGAACGTATATCGAGGGTCCCGCCACGATCGGCGAGGGCTGCGACATCGGCCCGAGCGCGACGATCCTACCGTCGACAAGCGTGGGGAATGGCGTGCAAATAGAGTCATTCAGTCTTTTGTCGAACTGTTTAGTAATGAACAACGTCGACATCGGTTCTCATTCTCATCTGTCTCACTCGGTACTTGATGACGGTGTAAGAGTTGCGACGGGCTTGGCATCTCCTGCAGGCTGCGCTTTCGCCAGGGTGGAAGACGAGTTCTTCAGATTGGAGCGCATCGGCGGGCTCGTCGGGGAAGGTACTGAGATAGGGTCAGGCGTCGTCATCGCTTCGGGCTCGATAGTCGGCGCCGGCTGCAGAATTGGAAGCGGAGTTCGTGTGACCGGTAATCTCGAAAACAAGAGTGTAGTGGTCTGAAATGTGTGGGATCGTCGGTTATTCTGGTTCGCGGCAGGCTGTAGAAATCCTTATTGACGCGCTCAAGCGGCTTGAGTACAGAGGATACGATTCCGCCGGGATTGCAGTATGCGGGAAGGAGTTGCAGGTCTACAAAGACAAGGGGGAGATCGCGAAACTGCAAGAATCCCTCCCGGTCATGAAGGGAACCGTCGGGATCAGCCATACGAGATGGGCGACTTGCGGCAGGCCATCGAAAGAGAATGCACACCCTTTTGTCGACTGCACTGGCAGATTCGCGCTCGTCCATAACGGGATAATTGAGAATCACATGGCTCTTCGAAGGGAGCTCGTGGCGAGGGGACACAAGTTCACCTCCGAGACCGACACCGAGGTCCTTGTCCACCTGCTGGAGGAGAGTTATAAGGGTGACACGCACGCAGCTCTGGTTGAGACGCTGAAGAAGGTGAAGGGAACTTACGCCGTTGCGGTAGTTCGATCGGGTTCAAATGAAGTCGTCGCAGCCAGAAAGGAGAACCCCTTGGTTGTCGGCTTGGGGGTAGGCGAGAATTTCGTGGCGTCGGATGTGACGGCCCTTCTGAATTACACAAACAAGGTCCTTTACGTGATGGACGGAGAATCTGCCGTGATATCTCCTGCCGGCGTAAGGTTGTTCGACGAGTCAGGGCAGGAGGTCAGACGGGAGCCGAGTACGATATCGTGGACGATTGACGACGCAGAGAAGGGCGGATTCGGTCACTTCATGTTGAAGGAGATCTACGAGGAACCGCTTGCGATTCACAACACCCTCCTCGGATATCTTGACGACATCTCTGACGGGAATTCCATCGGCAGCTCTAGGTTCAGCTCCGTGAAGATCGTAGCATGCGGGTCGTCCTTTCACGCGGCAATGGTCGGCAAGTATGTGATCGAGGCGCTCTCCGATACACCGACAACACTCGAGCTCGCATCCGAGTACAGATATTCACCCGGCACCAAGGAGTTGCCTCTCGTCGTGCTTGTATCGCAGAGCGGGGAGACGGCAGATACGCTCGCCGCTGCCAGGGAAGCTAGGAGGAGAGGCTGCAAGACCTATGCGATCACCAACGTCGTCGGAAGCACGTTGACGCGGGAGGTGGACGAAGTCTTCTACACGCGTGCAGGCCCCGAGATCGGGGTCGCTGCAACGAAGACCTATATTACCCAGCTTGTCGCACTCTACCTCCTTGGAATGCGCATGGGGATAGCGAGAGGTACGATAGGGCCCGATTCACTGAGATCGATGAGGTCGGAGCTCCGTTCCATGCCCAAACACGTCAGGACAGTTCTGGATAACTCGTCCGCCATCGAGGAGGCGACGGACATGCTCGTGAATGCGAGAGATGTCTTCTTCATCGGGCGCAACATCAACTACCCGACGGTGCTTGAGGGAGCTCTCAAACTGAAGGAGATTTCTTACATACACGCCGAGGGGTATGCGGCGGGGGAACTAAAGCATGGGCCCCTGGCTCTTCTTGACGCTCATACCCCGGTAGTTGCAGCTTGCGTGAAGGACCATACATACGATAAGATGCTTGCCAACGTCGCAGAGGTGGCTGCCAGAGACAGCCCCGTGCTGGCTATTGGCTTCGAGGACGATACCGAGCTGAACGCGGTCGCCGACAGGGTCATACGCATACCGAAGGTCTCACCGATCTTCTCGCCCATGTTGATCACCGTCGTCCTCCAGATGCTGGCATACTACACCGCCAGAAGAAAGGGATGTCCGATCGACAAACCAAGGAACCTGGCAAAAAGCGTGACCGTGGAGTGATCACACGAGCCTCTCAGGACAGATGCTCCTCCGAGAACAGGATCTGCACTTGCCCACTCTGTTGTGATTCCTGTGCACTTCCTTCGTGCGAAGAAGTCCCCTCATCTCATCTAGTTTCGAGAGAAGAAGTCTCTTCATCTCGTCATCGAACTCTATCTCGTGCTCGACGTTATCATACTTCAGTATGCCATGAGTAACCTTTGCTCCCTCATCTTCGCTGAGGAGAAGACAGTATGCTGCTACGCGAAGTATGTGCGAGAAGAGCGGTCCTTTTGGTTTCCGGCCGGTCTTCACGTCTACAGGAACCAGCTCTCCCTCTATTGACAGTATGTAGTCGGGTCTCCCCGACAGACCGTAGCGTTCCGATTTGAGCAATCGCGATTCTCTCCTCCCGATGTATTTTATTTCTCCTTCAATCTCCTTCTTCCTTCGTATTTCAGAAGCGGCTTGGCTCGCTATCAGGGATACGTAGAGGGCGATGCTCGCCCCTATGAGCCAAATCAGCGCGGCCACCTCGTAGATCATGGCGATTTCCGGATCGACACCGAGTACCGTTACAGAGTTCAGAGTGATGACCATCGCGATGATCGCGAAGATGACGATCACTTGCTCGTACTGAGCGCGCTTCCTCTCTTCCCTTGCCAAAGCGGACCGGTACAACATGAAGACAGCAGAGATGACCCAAGGGATCGAAAGGAGCCCGAGTATCTTGCTCCATTCAGATGAGTTCTCCAGCGGCCTGAAAACGACTCCTATCATGGCTAGTGCAGTAGCCGTCAGGGCGAACCAAAGCACCACTCTCTCCCAGTTCCTAGCTCTGCTTTCTTCCTCAACAATGTCCGACAGTTCCGCCGAAAGAGCCTTGTGTTCTCTTTCGCCTTCTTCTAGGATCGGAGACGTTACGTCGCTTTTCGTGCTGAGCCACCAGCTCAGCGGACAATACGCAAATCGCTCAAGGTCGCTTGCGGAGATTGTTTCCATTTCTACTGTGAGTATTACTTCAATGTCTCTAATACTTCCTGTGTCCCATTTCCGCCGTTCTCGACCTTCTCGCATCTGTGCTTCACGAGCGACGAATCGACGACTATTATACCATCCGGACTATCGACATCATCTACGATCCCAAACCAATAGACCACCAGGCCGTTGCCGAAAAGCTCATTGTACGGGATCAGTTGATTCCTGATGTTCTTCCTGACCTCGACGCTGTCGCCGAACGACGCCTTTGACTCTATCCAGTTTATCTCCCACCCGTTGACCCGTATCGGTTCATCCAAGAGGCAGTCGGGAGTCTTCGGGAACTCGCCCCTGAGATCTCTCTCAGTTCTGTACGTTATGTTGTGCGAATTGAGCCAATCTCTCAGGCGCTCCTCGCCCCAGGCTCCCCGTCGGTACTGACTCTCGGCGGCCTGCGGCGAGTAAACAATGTCCTCTCTCGTTATGTCGGCGATCTCCTTCCTCGTCCTCGCATTCTCGACGAGCTCGGGATTCTTGACGTACTTCCAGAACTGCTTCTTTGAGAAACCCAGTTCCTGGAATATCATCAGACCGGTCAGAATCGGAGGGAATCTCCACTTCCTCGCGATCGACAGCATGCTCCTTCCATTCTTCCATTCACGCACGAGTCGATCCGCGTTGTCCTTGATTTTGTAGAACTTCCTCGTCGTCTCTCTGACTGTCTTCTGTGTGAATATGACGGTAAGAAGCTCCTCATCAAGACCGAGTTTCCTTGCAAGATCTCTTATGTCAGCGGGATCATTAAGCGATTCATATAGCGACTTGTACTCATTATACTTCATTATTCCACTCTTAGGTTATCCTGTCTTTTTCTCGTCGTAGCAGCCGGTCGCTATTTATAATTATCGCCGTTCTCATCCTTGCTGGGGAACACTGGCTAGAGCACTATCGCTCGACGCGACACGATCGTCCATGCGACGATCCTTCCTTCTTTCGGGCTTTGAATCTCCGATTCCTCGGATGCCGCTGCAAAGTCATCCGAGAGCCTCCGTGTGAACGACCAGATGTCGCAAATATCAATCACTTTCGTGCAATATGATTAAATACAAAGGAATGCGATTCATCATAAGAAGGGACAGTGTCGTCGTACTCAAATGGGAGTGTCGACGGGACAGGAAGGGATGAAGTTGGCGAGTAGCTCATTCTTTGCAGATAGCAGAGGTCCACCATGGCTTCCGGCTAGCGCATCAGATGCCAGGAAGCTCGCGTATTGGGGCCAGCTGATGTGCTTCGTGTTCATGATAGTCTATCTGATACTCGGAATCATCCTGCTGGTCATTCACGACCTCGGAACTGGGATATACTTTATTGTCTCTGGTTTCGTTGATTTCATCATACTCATTCTGATGAAGTCGACTGTGTTCGAACATATGGATCAGGGTCGGTTCAACGAGGCAAGTGACCATCTCCTCGTGCTCGGTGTCCTCGGAATAATCTTCGGAGTGATCTCCGGAATATTCCTCATCACCGCGTTCGCGAGGCTGCAGGAGGTGTTCCAGCCGCAGTATCAACCCTATGCTCCGGGAGCTTATCAGGAGGGCAAGCCCATGGAGGCGCCGCCTACCGCGTACGCTCCCCCACCACAGCAGGCACCTGCTCAGGAACCTCCTCAACAGGCCGCTCCACAGGAGCAGGCATACGCACCGCAGCAGAAACCAAAGCACCCTGAGATGGTTAAGTGCAAGAAATGCGGAGTTCAATATCCTGCGTTCATGCGGACCTGCCCCAACTGCGGAGAGGAGAGATAGAATCGGACATCTCTCATCCCTTTTCTCCTATCAGGACACCATCTGGAGTTCGAATGTGGGTCTTCGGATGGCAGGTTATATTGATTCTTTCTTTGTAGGGTAGCGTTCAGAGTCGTACAGCACGATTCCGTCGCGTATTATTCTCTTTATCCTATGATAGGGGATTTCGCTTTCGCAGGTCCTGAAGAACGATTTCCCAAGTTCTAGTATGTCCTTTCCCGAGATGATCTTGGTGTCAGCTGGACTCCCTCTGTGAACGTAGTGAACCTCTAACCCTTCGAGGGTCTTGTCGTCCGACCACTTCAGCTCGTTGAGTATCTCCTTTGGGTACACCACAGCCCTTCTAGGCATCCTACGCCAAAAGGTTTTTGTCTCTCCTAAGAGAACATTCAAATCATGAGTAGAAAGGAGGTTGAGGGAAATCTCGTCGATGTATTAGATGGGCGGATATATCCGGCCAGACTCATCGTCGTTGACGCCAGAGTCTATGGGATCAGGGAGATCTCATCCGCTCCAGATTCCTATATCTTGCCGGGTCTCATAGACGCACACATACATATCGAGTCCTCTACTCTTTGCCCCTCCCGTTTTGCCGAAGCAGCCGTTGCGCATGGCACCACTGCCGTCATCTCCGATCCTCACGAGATAGCAAACGTGATGGGCATGGAAGGAGTGATGTACATGGTGGAGGAGGCCAGACATACACCGGTGAGGTTATTCTTCACTGCTCCTTCCTGCGTTCCCGCAATGCCGAATCAGATGCACGGCGGCAGGTTGGGTCGGGAAGAAGTGAGGGAGTTGTTGCGGAAGGACTGTTTCGTGGCGCTCGGAGAGGTAATGAACTATCGCAGTGTCCTTGCGAACGATCCAGAGACGATGGGAAAATTGGAGATGGCTCGGAGCGAGGGAAAACCAGTCGACGGACATGCGCCGGGATTGACCGGAGGAGACCTTGACCGCTACATCTCTGCCGGCATCTCAACGGATCACGAGTGCACCACTAACGAAGAAGCACTGGAGAAGCATCGCAAGGGAATGAGGATAATGATTCGACAAGGCAGTGCTTCAAAGAACATGGAATCATTGGCACAGTTCGCGATGAGTAACAAGTGTTTCCTCGTTTCCGACGATCTTGATGCGCTCGATTTGACAAAGGGACATGTGAATCGTCTGTTGGCAAATGCAGTAGCGTTCGGCATGGATCCGCTACACGCCATAAGGGCCGTGACGCTTTGGCCGGCAGAACACTACAACCTTCCTTGTGGGAGATTGCGGGAGAATGGCATGGCTGACTTCGTTGTTGTGAACGACCTCGATGAGTTCAGAGTGCTAGAGACTTGGATAGGAGGGAATATGGTGGCCAAGGATGGGAAGGCGCTATTCTCTGCGAAGCCAAATCCGCTGAAGCCAAGCATTCTTCATCCAAATCTAAGAGCACAAGACCTGATGATCAAGCATATCGGTCTGGTGGCCCGCGTGGAGTACATCCAGGCACTTCCAGACCAGATCATGGGTGGAATAGGCACGGTTGTTCTAGAGGTGAGATCCGGCACGGTGTTGCCCGATGTCTCGAGGGACGTGCTGCTGCTGGCCGTTGCAAATCGATACGTGAAGGCTCCCGCGAGCCTGGAGTTCATCAGAGGTTTCGGGCTCAAGAGCGGTGCAATTGCCTCCTCGGTGGCGCATGACGCGCATAACATCATTGGAGTTGGAACGAGCTCGCAGACCCTCGCAAATGCTATGAACAGCGCGGCTTCGCAAGGTGGGGGATACTATGCTTTTGACGGTGAACGGTCATGCGCTTTGCCGTTGCCCGTTGCAGGTCTCATGAGCGATCTCCCTTGTTCCGAAGTGTCTGGAATGCAAGCGCGGATCGATGCGTTCGTGAGAAACATGGGTTGTCAGCTGCCCGCACCGTTCATGACTCTTTCGTTCCAGGATCCAGAATTCCGAAAGATGATCATGGGCAACAGTGGCAGGGACTGAGATCGATTGTCTTCTAGGAAAGCTTTTTTTCATCGTACACTGTTGGCAGGACAATCAAGGGACGCAAGGATGCTTCGCGATACAACAGGTTTCATTGATCGGCTCGGATCGGACGAATAGGAGGAACACTCATGACAAAGATGGAGAGCTTCCGATGCAAGATCGTCACCTACGATGAGATCTCCAGGTGGACTTTGGACGTGGCGAGGCAGATACAGGATTGCAGATGCAAGCCCACGGTCATCGTCGGTCTGACGAGGGGAGGGTGGGTTCCGGCTCGCCTGCTGTGTGATCATTTGCATGTCAAGAAGCTCTATGCGGTCAAGACGGAGCACTGGGGTATTACCGCAAATCAGAACGGGAAAGCACTATTGACGCAGGAGCTGAACGCGTCGATCGAGAACGAGAGCGTGCTCGTCGTCGACGACATAACGGACACCGGTGAGAGTCTTACTCTGGCGGTTTCACATCTGGAGGAGATGAAGCCCAAGGAGACGAGGACCGCCACTCTGCTCCATATCACCCACTCCAAGATCGAGC
>JAJRAH010000065.1 GCA_028679985.1 Methanomassiliicoccales archaeon | reverse complement strand
GCATATTCCACCTGAAAAAGCCTTCCATCGGGAGAGAACACTGTTATGGCTCTATCATACGCCATCTGTCCTGGTTGCATTAAATCACTCCTCTAGTCTCGATACGGTTCAAGCCTAAAGTTCTACATCTATATATTTCTTATTCAGTCAGAAACGGTCGGACTGGGAACTCTGGCAGGCCTTGCCTCGGTCCCCTCGTCAATTTACGTCGAGAGCTCCCACGTCACGATCGCCGCTCCCGCCTGCGAGGGGCGTATTTCTCTCGGAGAGTCAACAGTGTTCCCGATGTCCTAAGCGTCTCCATCCTGACCCTTGCGCCTGCGATCGAATCGAGTCTGGTTAGGACCTCCACGGTCTTCTCCTTGTCGAGATTCGAGCAGCGGACGATGCCAAATGTCCCATCGAATTCGATGAGTTTCGGGGTTTTCGTGCCAGACCTTCTCGATTCCTCGTCTAGCGCTCTCAGAAGTCCCTCGGTCGAGACAGGCGAATCGGAGTGAACGCGGAAAGCGATGTATCTCCGCCTGCCTCGCCGATCCTTGACCACCATCTGAACAGATCACCGCACTTTGTCGATTTCGCCCCGATCTATGTGTTCCCGTCCGAGGAATTGGTTCGATTTCACACCCGTGATGACGACCATGATCTTGACAACGCCCTCCAGCTCCGGCTCGATGGTGCATCCCCAGATTATCCTCGACATCGGATTGATGCTCCTGCCGACGATCTCGGCGGCCTTCTCTGCCTCAGCCAGGGTCATGTCATTTCCCCCAACGACGCGGATTAGCGCACCGCGCGCTTCGCGGGTGTCGAGGTCTCCGAGCAGAGGGGAAGATAGAGCCTCATTCACGGCCTCATCGATTCTGCCGTCCTCCGACCTAGACTCGCCGATCCCGATCATCGCCACGCCGCCGTTCTTCATGATTGTCATGATGTCATTGAAGTCGACGTTCACAAGGCCAGGTTTCGTGATGATCTCTGTGATGCCCTTGATACTCTGCATCAGCACCTCATCAGCGACCTTGAAAGCCGCCTCGAGGGGAAGCTTCGGGACAATCTCGAGCAGCCTGTCGTTCGGGATCAGTATCGTGGTGTCGCAGAACTCCCTGAGGCGGTTGATGCCTTTGACGGCGTTGTCCATCCTCACCTTGCCCTCAGCCTTGAACGGGAGCGTGACAACTCCAAGGACGAGCGAGCTTCGCATCCTGGCCAGTTCGGCTACCAACGGAGCCGTGCCAGTACCGGTTCCCCCGCCCATTCCAGCGGTCACGAATACTATGTGCTGGCCGTCCACGAACTTCGCGAGCTCGCCCCTTGCTTCCTCCGCTGCTTTCCTGCCGATCTCGGGTATCGCTCCCGCCCCAAGACCCTTTGTCAAGGTTCTTCCCAGAAGTACCTTGTTCGGCGCCTGGATCGACAGCAAATGCTTCGCGTCGCTGTTCGCCGCGACAAGGGTCGCGCCGACAATTCCCGACTGGTAGAGCCTTCTTATTGTATTGGATCCGCCTCCACCGCATCCCACTATGGCGATTCTCACCCTCAGCGCCTCGACGATCCGTTTGAGTTCATCATCCTCGGCGGTCACCGGTTTGTCAATAGGAGCCTCTGGCACGCTAGGATCCTTAGCGCCTTCGCTCTGTGACTCAAGCGCTCTGTCCAAAACTGATTTCATGTGCACCCATCCTTATGCTGGCATTATCATGTTGATTGTATTTAAATCCATTTCTAGCATGGATCTAGTTTGGCTGGTCTTCTGCGTGCTGGACGCAGCCTTCCTGCAAAGTCAGGTCTTCGTTCGCAGTCTCATTCAATCAGACGAGCTCGAAGACCGAGCCGCACTTCTTGCACGTCGACTCGCCCGGTCCGAGTTCGCGACCGCACTCAGGGCAACGGTTACCTATTACCGCACCGCACTCACAAAGCTCCTCCCCCTTTGGGAGAATCCTCCCGCACAAAGGACACGTCTGCGTATCAAGATGATCGAAATGCTCACCACATTTCGGGCACTCGCTCTCGTCCTCGGACACGCTCGCACCGCATTCCGGGCACCTG
Organism: Methanomassiliicoccales archaeon; assembly: GCA_028679985.1. Classification (GTDB taxonomy): domain Archaea; phylum Thermoplasmatota; class Thermoplasmata; order Methanomassiliicoccales; family JACIVX01; genus JAJRAG01. Next base: position 2,793 of record JAJRAH010000065.1, on the reverse strand, counting down.
AAGCTTCCCCCTTCTTCGACGAATATCGCCCCGCACTCGCAGGATTCGGCGCCAGCTGGGATATTTGCGCCACAAAGCGGACAGAGAATGTAGTTGACCTTCGTTCCCGCGCTCGTGCTCTCCTTCCTCTCGCTCACCGGTGCACGCAGCGTGAGGAATCCGTTCTCGAGAGGATCGGTTCCATCGCTCGTTGTGAATTGACTCTCACAGTAAGGACAGAATCCCGTCCTGGAAATGCAGGTCATGTGGAAGACCTTTCCACATCCGCATTTTACATATTCCATTCCCTGTTTCACTCTTCCGAGGCAGATCTGACAGATGAGCGGCTTCACCTTCGGACCTGTGATTTGGATCCTTGGTCTGTCGTTGCCATCAATGGTCCTTGCGTTGGATTCGTGTCCTCTTCCGTTCCTCTTGAGATTCACAAACTTACCGACGGCCAGGTGTCGCCTTATGAGCAGAGCCGTCGCGAACCCTGTCGCGCCAAGAATGAGAGCAATGACAACCGTGACAAGCACGAGGCGGGCAATGATATCTCCGGTTTAACCTTTTCCTGCTCAATTACCGTTCTTGATACCGCGGATTTCGCCGTTCGGAGAATTCGTGAGTCCTTGTCCCGTTTCGAGGCAATCAATCGTAATCTGGCATATGTGAGGCACAAAGTATATTAACCATAGTTAATGTCACCAGCAAGAGCTGAGATGTTCGGATTCCGCAGTGAGTTTCGCACAATGTTAAAATACGGCAAGTCTAGTTACCCAACGAAGCCCCTGACTCAGGAAAAGCTGAAGAAAGGATCTTCGACATCCCGCCCGAGAGCTGGTGTGGCTTTTTTTAGATGTCCAGGGCGCAAAGTCCGGAGGTTGTGACATGGCCGATGAGGAAGAGGCGAAGGTCGGGGTTTTCGTTTGCAGATGCGGTGCGAATATCGGGCGTGTCATAGACTGCGAGAGTCTGCGGGAGTACGCCTCTACGATGCCAGGTGTAGTCACTACATTCACTCATGATTATCTTTGTTCGGAGGAAGGCCTCAGAAGAATGAGGGAGGAGATTGCAAAATCGGGTGCGGATGCAATCGTCGTCGCTGCGTGCACCCCGAGACTGCACGAGAGGACCTTCCGGGACAACATCGAGGCGGCTGGCATCAATCGATATCTCATTCACATCGCGAACATTCGGGAGCAGTGCTCCTGGGTTCACGCTGATGAGCCATATAAGGCTACGGAGAAGGCGAAAGACCTCGTCAGAATGGGGGTCAGAAAAGCGAGGACCTTCTCGCCGGTCGAGGGAGCGACCATCCATTTGAAGCAGCAGGTTCTCGTCATAGGCGGAGGTATCGCCGGTGTCGAGGCGGCCTACGACCTGGCTGAGCTTGGATTCAAGGTGCACCTCGTCGAGAGAAAGCCGGTTCTCGGCGGGAACATGGCGACTTCGTTTACCTGCCTTCTCTGGTGCCACGAGGTCCCGGGCACGTCTCAGCCGATAAGCTTCAGGCAGGGTACTTTCCCGACCTGCGATTGCTCCGGCTGCACGATCACTCCCAGATTGGTCGAGCTGATCAATCATCCCAACATAAACATCCTGACCATCTCGGAGGTAAAGGAGGTGAGCGGGTATGTCGGGGACTTCAAGGTGAAGGTGGTCCAGCATCCGAGATACGTCGATGAGAGGAAGTGCGTGGGCTGTGCAAACTGCTCGATCGCCTGCCCTGTCTCCGTCAAGAACGAGTATGATTATGGCTTGGCGGAAAGGAAAGCCATCTTCATACCGTACCAGCAGGGCATTCCGCGGAAATACCTCATCGATATGGATTCGTGTCTGAGATCCAAAGGAGAGGAGTGCTCCGCATGCCTCGACTCTTGTCCGTTCGGGGCACCGAACTACGCCGACACGGGGAGAGAAATCGACCTGGAGGTAGGAGCGATCATAGTCGCGACCGGGTTCGAGACGTACAAGCCTCGAGTTCACGGCTACCTCGGCTACGGAGAATTCCCGAATGTCATCACGGTAATGGAACTTGAGAGAATGCTCGACAAGGCTGGTCCGACAGGAGGGATTGTAGTGAGACCTTCGGACAGGCGAACGCCCAGAAGAATTGCGTTCATCCAATGCGTCGGCTCGAGGAACAGAAGGATCAACGAGGGCTACTGCTCGAAAGTCTGCTGCATGTACACGATGAAGAACGCACAGGCGATAAAGGAAGTCCATCCAGAGGTGGACATCACAGTCTACTACATCGATCTGAGGGCAGTCGGGAAAGGGGTCGAGGAATTCTATCATCGGACGAGGGAAGACTACGGTGTCGAGTACACGAGGGGCAGGCCTGCCAATGTGCTTGAGGAGAGCGGCACGCGGAACGTCATCATCCGGGCGGAGGAGACGCTTCTGAACAAGATCACGGAGCGGAACTTCGACCTCGTCGTCCTGTCCGTGTCGCTGGTCCCTCCCGAAGGAATGAAGGAGCTGGCGGAGATGTTGAAGCTTCGCTTGAGTCCCGACGGTTTCATACAGGAGGCGCATACCAGAATGAAGCCTGTCGAGACGTCGATGGAAGGCATCTATGTATGCGGATGCGCTCAGGGCCCCAAGGACGTCCCGGAGTCGGTCGCGCAAGCGAGGGCGGCCGCCCTTGAAGCGGCGATACTCCTTGGCAAGAAGGCAGGGAAAGCAGAGTCCCTCAATGCCTACGTCGACCGCGAGAAGTGCATCGGATGCGGGCTTTGCATCGAGACATGTCCGTACAGTGCTCCGGTCTTGGAGAAAGTGGAACAAGGATTCAAGGCCAGGATCATC
>JAJRAH010000064.1 GCA_028679985.1 Methanomassiliicoccales archaeon | reverse complement strand
TGGTGAGTCACCGCTCAGGCGAGACGGAGGATACGTCGATCTCGGATATCGCGGTTGCGCTAGGCTGCGGACAGATCAAGTCAGGAGCGCCTGCGAGGACGGAGAGGACGGCGAAATACAACAGGCTTCTCAGAATAGAGGAGTCGCTCGGTTCCAAGGCTCGTTTCCGAGGATTGGCGACATACAGGAGAACTTAGGACCCGATTCTGCGCCTGACTCGACGATTCTGAAGACAAAAAGAGTTTTAATAGTCGCCCAGCCAATCTGATGGACGGTGCCGATTATGAAAAGGGCCGTCCTGGTTGTCGACATGATACACGATTTCGTCTACGGCAAGTTTGGAAGCGAGAGAGCACAGCGGGTTGTTCCATGCGTGAAGGAGTTGCTAGCAAGGGCCCGAGAGAAAGGCCTCCCGGTGATCTATTTGAGGGATGCTCACAAGAAGGGTGACAAGGAACTCGAGGTCTGGGGGGAACACGCTATGAAAGGCACGAAGGGATCTGAGATCGTCCCGGAAATCGCCCCGCAGAAGGGGGATTACGTGCTTGAGAAGACCAGATACAGCTCCTTTCACGAGACGGGACTTGACAAATTGCTGGATGAGCTCGGTGTCAAAGAGGTCATAGTGGCTGGCGTGACGACAGATATCTGTGTGAGACACACCGCTGCTGACGCATTCTTCAGAGGCTACAGCGTGACGGTGCCTACCGAGTGCGTCCAGACGATATCGGACGAAGCTCAATGCAACGCTCTCGATGAGATGAAGAAACTCTACAACGCCAAGGTCGTCAGCCTGAGCAAGGTGATTCTCTGAAGAGGTTCTTCAGCGCGTCTGACGACGACATCATGAAAGGACGAACGACCGACATCTACTTCTCGCGAACGATGGAGGTCCTGGCGGCGGAGGGCATGCTGGGAGAAGAAGCTCTCTCGGAGTTCACGGTCAGCGAACTTCCTAGGGGCTGGCCTTGGGCCGTTTTCTGCGGCCTGGAGGAGGTCCTCAGGCTTATGGAGGGTCGTAGGATCGATCTGTGGGGGATACCTGAAGGGACGGTGTTCAGGTCCAGGGCAGCAGACGGGGTTCGGGTACCAGTGCTGACGATAGACGGTTCCTATTCGGAATACTGTGTCTATGAAACCCCGATACTCGGCATGATATGTCATTCTACTGGCGTCGCGACGATGGCCTCGCGGTGCAAGAAATTGGCCGGGGATAGGAGAGTCATAGCTTTCGGAATAAGGAGGATGCATCCGTCGATGTGTCCAGCCCTCGATAGGGCTTCGTTCATCGGCGGGTGTGATGGCGTCTCCTCGCTCCTCGGGGCGGAGACGATCGGCGCGGAGCCAACGGGCACAATGCCGCACGCGCTCATAGTCATGATGGAAGACCAGCGGAGAGCCTTCAGAGCTTTTGACGAGGTCATCGATTCGAAGGTCCCGAGGGTCGCTCTGATAGACACGTATTCCGACGAGAAGGCGGAAGCGATAATGGCGTGTGAATCCGTCGAGAACCTATATGCGGTGCGCCTGGATACACCTGGATCCAGAAAGGGATCATTTCCTGACCTGATCAGAGAGGTCAGGTGGGAGATGGACATCCGCGGCTATGACAAGGTGAAGATCTTCGTGTCAGGAGGACTGAGCGAGAGATCCATACCTCCTCTCTTGAAGGCTGGGGCCGACGGTTTCGGCGTCGGGACAAGCATCAGCAACGCCCCCACGGTGGATTTCGCCATGGACATCGTAGAGAAGGCGGGAAAGCCAGTCGCGAAGCGCGGGAAATACGGCGGTAGGAAGTATGTGTTCAGATGCCCGGACTGTCTGGATTACGGCGTCACACATAACAGGAATCAAGTGCCATCCTGTTCCAAATGCGCCACAGAGATGAAGTTGATTGAGAAGAAGTTGTTGAGCAAAGGTAGGCGGACGGAAGAGAGACCCACGCCGAAGCAGCTACGATCCAGAGTTCTGAGTCAGCTGGAGAAGATCGAACTCGAAGCTATCTAGTATTCGCAGCCGTCGACATAGTGGAAGGTCGATTCAGATGGACGCTGGAAAATTCAAGACCGGAATCGAATTGATGGAGAACTACCAGCTGAGGGTCAGCTTCAACTCCGAGAAGATCGAGGACATCTTCGTCGATGAACCGGAACCTCTCGGCAGCGGTGACTATCCGAATGCGGGCAGGCTGCTGGCTGCCGCCGTCGGCAGCTGTCTCTGCGCGAGTCTCGCATTTTGTCTGAGAAAGTCGAGGGCGGACGTGATGTCGATGACGGCAGAAGTATCTACGACGCTGGAAAGGAACGATCGCGGGAGGTTGAGGGTGACTTCGATGATCGTCAGCATAAGGCCCGAGATCGACGATCCCAACAAGCTAGAGCGATGCCGCGAGATCTTCGAGGACTTCTGCATAGTGACGCAGAGCGTGCGGGAAGGGATAGACGTGAAGATCGACGTCAGGTCTCCCGTTTGACACCAATAAGGTGCATGTTCAAATTCGTGCGCCAATCTCTATCGTCGGAACTCCAAATTCTGAGGCAAAGGTCTAGCTGCCTTGTGAGATCTCTTTGGAATTCCTCGACCGATGGGCAGATGGTCAGGTCGACAGTCCTCTCAGAATTCCTTTTCAGACGACCTCTCAGCCTTGAGGGGGACTTGCTGAGTTCCCACATCCTCCAACGCTTGTCTCCCCTTCTCCCGCGAGTCTCATACTTCATCGCGGTCTTCTCAGAGTCGTAGATGAGGAGTATGTCGACGTCCTTCGGATCGCTCTTTCCTTTGATGAAGCTACCGAAGAGGTAGACCTCCTTGATATGCATTGGTAGGTCCTGGGTTTCGATTTTGTCCATCAATCTTTCGAGTTTCCTGTAAAGCCAAAGCCACCTTCCGAATCGGAAGTCGCCCGCTTCACGAACCATCATTAGTTACGAGGACACATCGAAGAAATAACACTTTTCCCGCATCCGCTGTTTCTTGTCCAATCGCTTCGCCGCCACGTCCAATTCAGATTCCTGCGGTCCGTGCTGAGATCAAGAGGTATCTGGGGTCCGTCTGCAAGGTTTTAAAGGTCCTCAACGGAAATACTTATTTCTGGCCCAATCAATCATGATAGGATGATCGACGAAAAGGACCTCGCGATACTACGTGAATTGGAATCGGATTCAAGCAGGAGCACGAAGGCAATCGCGAAAGCTCTTAACATGCCCCGGGCGACGGTCCATGAAAGGATCAGAAAGATGCGGGAGAAGGGAGTGATCCGCGGTTTCACCGTGATTCCGGACCACTCCAAACTCGGGGAGCCTATATCGGCCTTCATTCTGGTCTCCTTTCTCCCGAACAGTTCGCTCTCTCAGAGAGAACTCGCCAAGAAGATCTCTGAGCTGGACGGAGTGCGTGAGGTCCACCTGATCTCCGGTGAGTATGACATACTTCTCAAGGTGAGGGGCAAATCGATGGAGGACATCGGCTCGCTCGTGATCGACAGACTTCGACAGATCGAGGGTGTGGGGAGGACGATCACATGCGCCTCGTTCGCTTCGGTCAAGGATGAGCCTTGATGCCGTTCTATGAAATGGCCTATAGGACTCGGAAATCACTCGACAGAATGAAGATTGGACTTAATTTATAATAATATGTAGATTGACTCGTATTTCCAGTATTCCTCACATACTGGTTCGACTCGATGACCATCAAGACTTCATACCGTTTAGGAAACCTTTAAGTCATTACTCAGGATAACGTATTTCGCTTGCGGAAACGCGAGTCGGGGCCAGTTTTACCAGCCTTTGGGACGATCTCGCAGTCTAGACTGGTTGGCACGTCCATCGGGGGGAGATAGATGGAATTTGATCATAGAATAGCGGAAGCTAGGTCGGACGCAGTCCTCATGCTTTCACCTGAGATGCGTCATAATAGATCCTTAGGATCAGAGTCGATGCTCGGCTTCGGCAAGGGGAAACCCGGTCTCATTTCTCGACCCCCAGCTCCTTCAAACTGCTTCTCTGCCGGGGGTGAGGTCATGCTCGGTTCATATCCAAAAAGCAAGGCGTTGTGCTCGTGTGGGGAGATCGCGGAGATGGATTCTTCTATCGTGAGGCTGAAGCGCAGGCTCGGTAAGGACATAGAATGTAGGACGTGCAGGAATCAGAGAATTGCCAGAGAGCATGAGATCTTGGATATGCATTTCTCTGCTCAGGGCGAGGAGTTGGACCGATAGCACCCCTCAGCTCATATTGCATAAATCAGATTTCGGAATTACCCTGTTTGAGCGTATTATTTGAAGGAAACATATTTAACCGTCCATAAGTGGTTCGAATAAACCATTCCGCGGAGGATCTTACATGGGAGTATTCACCGATCGAAATAAGCTCGTGACGATGGAGAAGGCAGCCTCCATGATCAATGACGGGGACATCGTCGCTGTTGGTGGCGGCCTCTGTATGAGGGAGCCTATCGCCTTGCTCAGAGAACTTATGAGACAGGGGAGGAGAGATCTCCATTTGGTCGGGACTGCTCATGGCTTTGACGTCGATTTCGCATGCGGGGGCGGGATTGTCGGCGCCGTGCAGGAGACGCATGTCAGTTTCGAACAGGACTTCGGTCTCGCTCCCAATTACAGGAGGGCATGCGAGACTGGACAGGTGAAGATAAGGGAGAACTGCTGCAACACGATCATCATGCAGCTTCGCGCGAGCGAATTCGGCATTCCGTTCGTACCCGTCCGCAGCATCAAAGGCAGCGACGAAATCAAACTGCATCCCGAGTTCAAGCCGATGATCGATCCGTTCACGGGGAAGAAGATTGTGCTCGTTCCTGCTCTGGTCCCAGATGTTGCGATAATACATGCTCAGAAGGCGGACATTCATGGTAATCTGAAGATCATGCCGCCATACGTGGCGGATGTCCTTTTCATAAGAGCCTCAAAGAAGGTGATAGTGACGGCGGAGGAGATCATTCCGGAGAAGGAGATGATCGAGGAGGGACCGACGATTCCTTACTACGAAACGACGGCGGTCGTCGAGGCACCTTTCGGCGCTCACCCGACCAGCTGCTATCCCTACTACGCTTACGATAGGGAACACATCTCCGAGTACATTAAGTCGGCCGGGGAGAGTGCCGAAGCTTTCAAGGAAAGGTATCTCAACAAGTACGTTTACGGCGTCAAGTCACCCGAGGAGTATCTGGAGAAGATCGGCGGCAAGGCGAAGAGAGACCGATTGGCCTCTTGGAAGGAAAGCCAGGAAAGATGGATGGAGTTGTTCAGTTATGAGTGAGAGATTCGAGATCGGGATAGACGAGTTATTTGTCGTCAACGTCGCAAGGACGATAAAGGACAAGACCACCGTTTTCCACGGAGTATCCTCTCCAATCCCCATGGTGGCGATGTATTTCGCGAAGCTAACCCACGCCAAGGACATGGTTTACTTCGGTGGCGTGTCTAGCGCAGTGGATCCGAACCCTCCGTTCCTGCCTCCGACGACGAATGACTGGGTCATGATCCAGGGGCGGACTGCGATGGTCACCGTCGATAAGATCTTCGACCTCGCTCAAAGGGGTGAACTCGATCGTTCCTTCTTCAGCGGCGCTCAGATAGACAAGTACGGAAACCAGAACGTGAGCATGATCGGAACGCCGGAGAAGTGCAAGATCAAGTTCCCCGGTGGGGCTGGAGGCTGCAATCTGTCCGGTGACTGCGTGAATTACACAATATGGACGACGAGGCACAGGGCACAGAGGAAGGGTGACCGCAAGTTCTTCACGTTTGTGAACAAGTGCGATTTCGTAACCAATGTCGGACATGTCACACCCTATGGGCGGAGGGAGGAACTCGACCTCGTAGGGAACGGGCCGGATTGGGTCGTCACAGAGCTTGGCGTGTTCGATTTCGACGAGAAGACGCGATCGATGCGGCTGCGGTATCTCTATCCTGATACTACGGTGAGTGATGTCATCGACAACACCGAATTCGAGCTGATCGTCCATCCAGATGTCCGAGTCATGGAAATGCCTTCGAGAGCTGAGGTCGAGGTCATCAGAAGGATCGACCCACTTGGCGTTCGGAAGCTCGAGTATCCGGAGCGGGAACTGTCAAGAAGATTCACGATCTAGTCGAGTAACATAGTCATTAGGAGAGGGGGCTTCAGATGAAGGACGAGAAGATCGACGCCATCTTCAACCCGAAGTCAGTCGCCTTGATAGGCGGCTCGAACAAGGAAGGGAAGATGGGATATGTTTTCGCGAAGAACATAACTAGCGGATACGAGGGCAAGATCTACATGGTCAATCCCTCGGAGGAGCAGGTGTTCGGTCTGAAATCGTACCCTGATGTGAAGTCGATTCCGGACGAAATTGACCTCGCCGTCATCGTGATCCCGGCCAAAGCCGTCCCTTCCGTCATGGAAGAGCTCTCGGCGAAACACGCGAAGTCGGCGGTCGTCATCACAGCCGGTTTCGGGGAAGCCGGACCAGAAGGAAAGAGGTGCGAAGAGGAATTGATGAAGGCGGCGAACAAGGGAGGCGTTAAAGTCGTAGGCCCGAACTGTTTCGGGATTTACAACTGCAACATAGGGTTGAACGCCTCCCTCGGCGTCGGGACACCGCCAAAGGGCGGAGACATATCATTCGTCACTCAATCAGGAGCGTATGGCATGGCGATACTGACCTTCGCGCTCGACCACCACATGCGCTTCGCCAAGGTCATGGCTCACGGCAACAAGGCAGGAATCGACGATCACGAGGTCATCAGGTATCTGGGGGAAGACGAGGAGACCAAAGTGATCTGCCTTTTCTTGGAGTCTGTCGACAAGGGCAGAGAGTTCTTCGAGGAAGCACGGAGGATTGCGCTTTCAAAGCCCATAATCGCCACCAAGACCGGTCGAACTGCCGGCGCCGCGCGGGCTGCGGCATCTCACACCGCTGCCATGGCTGGAACGTTCACGGCGTATGAAGCAGCGTTCAAGCAGTCCGGCGTCATTTTCGCCCGAAACGGGATGGATCTCGTGAACATCGCGAAGGGACTGGATTGGCAGCCCTTGCCTAAGGGCAACAGGGTCGGCATAATCACGAATTCCGGCGGGACCGGGGTCGAGCTTGCAGATCTGTGCGAGGAGGGCGGTCTTGTCGTGCCCGAGCTTTCCGAGAACGTGCAGAAGAAGATAAGGGAGCTGATCCCCGCTTACGCGAGCGCGAGGAATCCCATCGACATGACCCCCATCTGGCCGAAGTTCGTCGATCTCTATTCGAAATGCATCCAGATTCTGTATGAGTCGAGCGAAGTGGACATAATCGTGCCCATCATACTCCAAAGAGCCGCGATGATGCCAGAGGTCTGCACAGCCGTTGCCGATACGGTCAACGATTGTCTCACGAGGGGGATTAGAAAGCCAACTTATGTCTGCTGGGTGTCTGTCAGGGATGCTCTCAAGAACATGGACCTGCTGCAGAGCAAGCACGTCCCCTGCTTTGACTGGCCGGAGAGGACCGCCAGGGCCGTGGCTGCCATCTCAGGATATGCTGAGTTCCTCAAGAGACGGGACGTCAGTCTGGAGAGCAGGTGACCTCATGAAAGGAGAAGCGAAGAGGATCATCGACAGAGCGAAGGCGGAAAGCAGGAAATTCGTGACAGAGCCGGAAGCGAAGGAGATGCTTAGGTCGTATGGGGTGGCCGTGACCAGAGATGTCCTCTGCAGGACCGCGGAGGAGGCAGTAGTCGCGGCCGGGAAGATAGGATATCCAGTTGTCATGAAACTAGTCTCCCCTCAGATCGTTCACAAGACCGAGTTCAACGCGGTCAGATTGAATGTCGTGAACGATGGCGGCGTCAGATCTGCCTTTGAAGAGATGACAAACTCAGCAAAAGGAAGGCTCGGAAATATCCGAATCGACGGTGTTCTCGTCTGCGAGACGGCAAAGGGTCAAGAGATGATCATAGGGTCGATTAAGGATCCTCAGTTCGGTCAGATGGTTATGTTCGGGCTTGGCGGAGTCAACGTGGAGGTATTCAAGGACGTGTCTTACAGGCTTGCTCCGATCGAGGAGATAGATGTTATCGAGATGATCTCCGAACTCAAGGGTCGCGCGTTGCTCGAGGGCTTCAGAGGACGCGAGGGTGTCGATATGGATGCTCTCGCATCTACTCTGATGGCGGTCTCAAGTCTGCTCTCGGATTTCTCCGAGATCGATGAAATGGATCTCAACCCGATCTTTGGCAACAAGGACGGGGTGAAGGTGGCAGACGCAAGGATAATGCTTCATTGATTACGCAACGTGCGTGATAACGGGAAGTCCCCCAATGTGCGCGCTTCCGGACAACCATCAGGAGGCGTGTTCCCCGAAGCAAACGTATTTATTTCATCCACTCGCTTGATGAAGAAGAGGGGGTTTTTTCCTGACCAAAGAAATGACGTCAATGCAGCGATTTGAAGCAGCGCTGAATCATGAGACGCCCGACTACGTTCCAATATCTCTATTCGGGGGGATTTTCGAGGTCCATTTCGTCCCTGGCATGGACGTAGTTCGGTATGGTACGAGCGGCGCAAACATGGCGAAAGCCCATATAGCCTTCTATGAAACGATAGGCGGTGACAACATCTACTGCCTTTCTGACATGGGGCTAATCGTTCAGGGCTGGGGAGTCAGAATGAAGTTGCCTACGGAGCCAGACATCCACATGGCTCTCGGCAAGTTCCCGGTCAAGGAACCGGGAGACTGGGAGAAGCTTGAGGTTCTCGACCCGAGGGTCGACGGAAGGATGAGACTCTATCTAGACGCGTGCAAGATCTGCCACGACAAGTACGGTGACAGGGTCCCGATCGGCGTTTCGTTGCCGAGCCCGATAACCACGACAACGCACGTCTGCTCCATGGAAGAAGTCATGGTCCACATGATGATGGAGCCAGATGCACTGAAGAAGGGGCTGGTGACGATAACTCAGACCGTCGCGGACTTCATAAACGAATGCGTTGCGAACGGCGCGTACTTCGCGGGCTATCTCACAACTAGAGCGAGCAAGGAGATCACGACCGTCGAGCAGTACCGGGAATTCGGTGCCCCGTCTGACGAGGAGGTCTTCAAGAAGACGCCAGGCATGGTTCACATCCCGCACATATGCGGAGTCGAGCCGATGTTCGAGGTCGTCGAGGACTACAAGAAGAAGTTCAAGAACGTCAAGGCAATCTCCTGGTGGGACAGAGGGGCGAAGCCGAACCTGAAAGAGGCGAAGGCGAAGTATGGTAAGTCGCTCTGTCTGATGGCCGGAATAGACCACACGAACACGCTGGCAACTGGAACTCCTGCGGAAATCGACGCCGAAATCAAAGACGCCTGTATGACCGGGATGCAAGGAAGCGGGCTCATACTCGCTCCGGGCTGCGAGGTATCTCCGAAGACTCCGTGGGACAACATGAAGGCGGCTATCAGTGCGGCCAGGAAGTACGGTAAATACTGAGGAATGTGTGGAACAGTACGATTCCACCTTTCTCATCTTTTCATTTTCACACATCTCATATAGTCGAAGAGGAGATGACGCTGCTCCTGGAATAAGGGTCAATAGGTGATTGTGGAAACAACGGGTGGTAGGATGAACGAGGAACAATACAAGATGGTTTACGATTGCGTGGTGAATGGAAAGGTCAACGATGCTACCAGGATAGGCGAGAGCCTGAAGGCAGCCGGGATAGACAGCAAGGATGTCGGGAAGGTTCTGATTGATGCCATGAACAATGTAGGGCACAGGTACAGAGAGAGGGAAATCGCCCTTCCCCAGCTCATATTGGCTACGCACTCGTTCAAGAAGATGCTCGTGCCTTACGTGGGGTCTTCCTCTGACAACTCCGGCGTTGTGGTCATGGGCGTTGTCCAGAACGACATACACGACATTGGAAAGAACCTTGTTGTGGGCATGCTGCAGGTTTATGGTTACAAAGTCCACGATTTAGGTAAGGATGTTCCGCTAGACAAGTTCACCGAACAGGCGAAAGCCACCGGCGCTAACATTCTCGGCGCGGGTACCCTTCTCACTGCCACGATGCCCGAGTTGGAGACGATCCTTGAGAAGATGAAAGCTGCCGGTATGCGGGACAAAGTGAAATTCATGATCGGGGGAGCCCCGATAACAACGACCTTCGCGAAGAGGATCGGTGCGGACGGATACGCCGGTGACGCCATTCTGACCGTGGAACTTGTCGCGCAGCTGATGAAGGGGAACCAAGCTTATCTGGCAGCGAGCGAAGGCAGATCGTAGACCGGTTCAAAGTGATCGAAATGAACACACAAATGAGTCCAAGAACGAGGGTAATCGCTGCCCTCCAGCACGATCCTGTGGATAGAGTGCCAGTCAGCGGGATGGCCTGGACCATAGGTGCGATGGCCGGCGGCTACTCGACGAAAGAGTACGCTCAGAGCGGCACGAAGATGGCGAAGGGGCAGATTGCCTTCTGGGAGAAGACGGGCGTCGACTTGCTTCATCCGACGTCCGACATGGGACAGACGGCCGAAGGCTGGGGGGTGAAAATGAGATATGAAGACGGTCTTACCCCGATGCTGGACGTCTTCGCAGTCAAGGAACCCGGAGATTGGGAGAAGCTTGGGCATCTCGATCCGTTGAAGGACGGCCGGATGCATGTTACGATTGATGCTATCAGAGAGATACGGGGAAAGCTGGGGGACAGGGTGGCAATAATGCCGTACGTGCCTAGCCCGTTGACCAGTGCGACGCATGTGTGCAACATGGAGCAAGTGATGATGGACATCCTTCTCGAGCCGGAACCGCTTCACAAAGGTCTGCGTACGATGTCCGACTCGATAGTGACATACATCGATGCGATCATCGACGCCGGCGCCGATGGAGCGCTGTTCGCGACGACCCGGGCATCGGGCGAGATAACCACAGAGGATCAATATAGGGAGTTCGGGGCGAACTATGACGGCCAGATTTTGAAGGCAGTGAGGAAGCAGGGAGGGAACAACATACTGCATGTGTGCGGGGTCACTCCCCATTTCGAGCTCCTTGCAGGCTACCCCAATGCAAACGGAATCAACTGGTGGGACCGGGGCAGCAACCTTACGGTCAAGCAGGCGAAGGAAGTTTACGGCAAGAAGGTCTGTCTCGTGGCCGGACTAGATCAGACGACGACGCTGATACTCGGCGGACCTGACGAGACGAGGAAGGAGTCTTTTGACGCGATCGAGGCGGGATTCGGAGACGGTACTGGTATGATACTATCCCCCGGCTGCGAGATATCTCCGAGGACCTCATTCGAGAACATCAAGGCTTCGGTGAAGGCAGCAGAGGAATTTCATGTCAGGAGATGAAGGTAGGGGGTGTAATTGTTGAAGGAAGGGTTGAGTCTCGATGTGGCGATAATCAATGCGAACGTCATTACTGTCGACAAGGGAATGAAGAGGGCAGAAGCAGTCGGAATCGTGGGGGACAAGATCGCGGCAGTCGGTACGAATTCGATTATACAGTCGATGGCAGGCAAGAAGACCAAGATCATCGACGCCAAGGGCAAGACCGTTTTGCCGGGAATGCAGGATTCTCACATGCATCCGCTACTCGTTGGGCACTTCGCCAACGGGATAGTGCTGAATGAGATCAAGAACATCCCAGAGTTATTGGAGAAAGTGAGAGAGAAGGTGAAGAAGCTTCCCAAGGGCCAGATGATCTTGGGATCGGGATGGAATCAGGAGAGAATGGAGGAGCGCCGATATCCTACCAGGTGGGAGGTGGATTCGGTAGCGCCGGATAATCCAGTTTTCCTCATCCATTGGAATGCTCACATCTGCCTGATCAACACGATGTTCATGA
>JAJRAH010000063.1 GCA_028679985.1 Methanomassiliicoccales archaeon | reverse complement strand
AAGGAACAAGCATGAGCGCGTGCCGGGGAGTGAACTGGACGAGAGGGGAGAATCGTCTTAGGAAGTCTGGATTGGCCGTAATGGGAGACGTACCCTGGGGGACCCATACCGGTCTCTTCTATCGCAACCGTGATGATATTGTCGAGTTGCTTGTTCCTTATTTCAAGGCAGGACTGGAGAATAACGAGTATTGTCTTTGGATAACATCGGAACCGGTCGAAGCACCCCAAGCCCAGATGATCTTGAAAGCATCGTTTGCGGGATTCGAAGATCCTCTCAGTAGGGCTCAGATTGAGATCGTCCCTCACAATCAGTGCTGCAACGAGCAGAACGTCTTCGATGCAGACGCTATCATCGATTTCATGATTGGGAGGCTGGAACGTGCCATCGAGAACGGTTACTCAGGGATGAGAGTCGCCGGGAACGCGGGGTGGATCACCGAAGGGGAGTGGAGGCGACTCTCGAAGTACGAGGAGACCATCGATTCCATCATTCAGGCTCGGAAGATGCTAGTCATTTGTGCATATCCGATCGATGTGTGTGGTCCGAACGAGATAGTGGAAGTCGCTCGCAATCACAAATCCGTCCTCTTGAGAAGGGAAGGAGAATGGGAGTCTATCGAGAGCCCGACTCACATCAGGGCGGATATGGCCCTCGCGGAGTATAGACAGATGATCTCATCCTTGCTAAGCAACGTGCCTTCGATGTCCTATCGATGCGCCAACGACAAGGAGTACACGCTTGAGTATGCGAGTGAAGGTTGCCGGGAGCTGACAGGCTATGCCCCGGAAGATCTCGAGTTCAATCGCAGAGTCTCCTACGGCCATGTAATCCATCCCGATGACAGGGAACGGGTTTGGAACGATATCCAGGAGGCCCTCAAGGAATCCAAGTCATTCACGATAGAGTACAGGATCGTGACTTCTGGTGGCGATACGAAGTGGGTATGGGAGCAGGGGCGGGGAATCATGTCAAAGGAAGGCGATATTCTCGCTCTCGAGGGGTTCATTGCAGACATAACCCCGCGAAAAATTGCCGAAGAGGCTCTCCGGCTGAGCGAGGAAAGATTCAGGCGTCTGTCAGAAAACGCTCAAGATATGATATTTCGCATGCGTCTCAAGCCGAGGGTCGAATTCGAATACGTCAATCGAGCTTCCATTTCCATATTGGGCTATACTCCAGAAGAGCACTACAACGATCCCTCTGTGAGCCTCAGGATAATACACCCAGATGATAGGGCGCTTTTCGAGTCGGTATCGAGCAGAGATTCTGGCATGGTCGGACCGATAGTACTGAGATGGATCCACAAGGATGGGCGCGTCGTGTGGACGGAGGAGCGCGCCGTCCCGATTCTGGACGATTCTGGATCGGTCATCGCAGTCGAGGGAATGATAAGAGATATTACGGATCGCAAGCGGATGGAGGACGCCATCGTTCAGCTGAACGACATTCTGAAGCTGATAAACAAGACGATGAGACACGACACTCTTAATGAATTGACGGTAGTGAGCGGAGCATTGGAACTGTACGCAGAGAGCAGGAACGAGAAGTACCTCGACAATGCCCTGAGAGCCGTCAACAGATGCGTCGACCTCATAAGGAGAATGAAGGAACTCGAATCGTTCGTGTCGGCCGGCAGGAGTCTAACGCCCGTCAAGGTGAGGAGCGTCATAGAGGAAGTCGTCCGTCACTATCCGATCAAATCGAAAATAGCGGGAGACGCGACCGTGCTGGCGGATGAGGCCCTATCATCTGTTTTCGACAACATCATCAGGAACGCGGTCGTGCACGGTGGGACGGATAGAATCGACGTCAAGATCGGCACAAAGGGAGACGAATTCGAGGTCAGAGTCGCCGACCATGGTTCAGGCATCCCCGCGAATATCAAGGACAAGATCTTCGACGAGGGTTTCAGCTACGGTGAGAGGAGAGGGACTGGATTGGGCCTGCATCTTGTCAGGAAGACCGTCGAGAGATATGGCGGGTCTGTTCGCGTCGAAGATAACAAACCACGCGGCGCGGTTTTCGTTCTGACTTTTCACGGGAACAAGCCAGAGCTATCTCCTCAAAGGAAGACTTCTCCGATAATGTCATGAGTCATTGTCCCTGGCTTTAAGCTGAGTGCGAAGTAGAATTGGGTCCCATGCGCGACTTGGCGGGGCAAGAATCTAGAAATAGTGACAAGTCCAATCAGGCACCCCATTTACTGCGATTGTCCTGATGGAGAGGATGACGATGATGTTCCTGACACTGAAGATAACGCAACAGCCAGGCGATGCTAGCGGTACGATCGAGATCTTGAAGCGCAAGACGATTACCTGCCGGACCCGGGTAGGCCTTGTGGCTTTCGCGGACGAGGATGAGAAGCGTTATCTGATCGGCATCCTCACGCAGAATGGATCCGCTGGTGAGGTCCTTCCGCAGAAGTGACGGGACGCCCGACCAATATTTATCATAGAATCTCCCTGTCTTCGAAGGTTCCATGACGGGAATGACCTTTGCGGAGAAGGTGCTGTCTCGTGCAGGCGGAAGGCAGGTCAGCCCTGGCGATATCGTGAATGCCAAGATCGACGTCGCGATGTCGCATGAGAATTCCTTGTTGGTCATGAGAGCGTTCGAAGAGATGGGTGCGAAGGAGATATGGGATACCGACAAGGTCATCATTCTTTTCGACCACAGAGTACCTGCGAACACGGTCAAGACCGCGGAGGGTCACAGGATCGTTAGAGATTTCGCTTCGAAGCACAGGCTTCCCAACTTCCTCGATATGGGCGAAGGTATCTGTCATCAGGTCCTGCCGGAGAAGGGCTTTGCATTGCCTGGCTCTTTGATCGTCGGGACGGATTCCCACACGACAACATACGGGGCGTTCGGAGCGTTCGCCACCGGGATCGGCGCGACGGAGATGGCGGCGGTTTGGGCGACCGGAGAGTTGTGGCTGCGTGTCCCCGAGACGATGCGGT
Organism: Methanomassiliicoccales archaeon; assembly: GCA_028679985.1. Lineage (GTDB taxonomy): Archaea > Thermoplasmatota > Thermoplasmata > Methanomassiliicoccales > JACIVX01 > JAJRAG01. Next base: position 905 of record JAJRAH010000063.1, on the reverse strand, counting down.
TGCGATTCGATGGCGAACTCCAGAGACGCGTTTCATCGAAGGACGCGATACTTCACGTGGCGGGAGACCTAGGCGCGGATGGTGCAGACTACGCATGCGTCGAGTTCGTGGGGGATGTCGTCAGCAAGATGTCGGTCGCGAGCAGGATGGTGCTTTCGAACATGAGCACTGAATTGGGGGCAAAGGCTGGAGTCGTTTTCCCCGACAACAAGACCGAGGAATGGTTGTCCGGCAGGACGATTGGAAAACGGAACGCCGTGTATTCCGATGCATCAGCCGAGATCAGAGACGAGATCCACTATGACGTATCCTCGCTCGGACCTCAGATCGCTCGTCCGCACAGGGTCGATGATGTCGTTTCCGTCGAGGAGGTCGAGGGCAAACCAGTCGATCAGGCGTTCATTGGTTCCTGCACCAATGGAAGATTCGAGGATCTGCGTGAGGCGGGAGAGGTACTCCGCGGAAGGATCGTCGCAGACTCCGTGCGTCTGATCGTATCACCTGCGTCCAAAGAGGTCTACCTCGAAGCGCTGGACAGCGGCGTTCTTGCCGATCTGGTCAGGGCCGGTGCCGTCGTCTTGAATCCGGGATGCGGTCCTTGCCTCGGCGCTCATCAGGGTCTTCTCGCATCGGGCGAAAGGTGCATATCCACGACCAACCGAAACTTCCGGGGGAGAATGGGAAGCCCTGACGCGGAAGTATATTTGGCAAGTCCGGCAACCGTCGCAGCCAGTGCGCTGAAAGGCGAGATAGCCGATCCGAGAGAGGTGTGACATGATTGCCGGGCGCGTGTGGAAGTATGGGGACCACGTGAATACAGATCTGATAATACCGGGTCGGTACCTCGATGATTACGATCTGAAGATCCTCGCATCGCATGCGATGGAAGACATAGACGCATCTTT
>JAJRAH010000062.1 GCA_028679985.1 Methanomassiliicoccales archaeon | reverse complement strand
TTCGAGTAGAATATTCTTTCCTATTGGCCAAGCATGTCGGAAGGCGAATGGTGCTGCAAAAACTTTAATAAAGACCATCTTATTGCTGCAAGAAGGCTCCCGTAGGGTAGTCCGGTCAATCATATGGGCCTCTCGAGCCTATGACTCGGGTTCAAATCCCGACGGGAGCACTTAATCTACTTCTGAATACTCGTGTCAGAAGCCTCCCTCCATTTTCTCTTAAGGTCAAACTACGGGCTGATATCCCGGCGGGAGCGCTCTTCGTATCCCAAGGACACTCGACAATTCTCGTTAGTTGTCGATGTTAGTTATCTGGATTCGATTCTTTCACGCAGCATACACACGTGCAAGGTGAGCCATCGTGACGGTTCTTTCTTCTGACCGAATTCCCATTGCTTCCAGGCGGTCCAGACAGACTCGGGAGTGAACCTCCCATCCGTGTCAGCTTTCGAGAGTATGACGTCGATCATCTCGGCCAAACGTTCATCCTTGCGTAGTGAGGGAAACTTGGTCAGAACCTCGGCGACGTGCATGATGTCGTACCATACGAACGGCATCTTCAGCTTCCTGAAATCCTCCCCCATGTAGAACATGTACGGGTGCCGAGTCCTGCCCTGTGACCACAATTCGAGGGCCGCCTCCGTACCGATTCTCGCCTCGTCGCTGCTGCGATATTTCGGCATCTGAGAGAGAAGCTTCAGCATGACGAGATTCGCGTAAGGGCAAGGATCATCCTTTCTTCCGGGGCCTCTGAACTTCCCTAGTTTGGAGGAGACGACACAAGGCCAGCCGTTCGAGCGAACTAATGAGATCATGTATTCGATTGCCTCCTTCACCGGTTCGCTATCGGCGTGACCGAACTTGATGAACGCATACGCGAGAAGCGGCGCGTCACAAAGGGCCCAGGCAAGATTAATCTCGCCAGAGCCACCGTAGCTTGTGCCGATCTTCATCGGGGTTTGAAAAGGTCCCTCCGCTGATGCGTTGTCAACTATGTCCGTGATCGTGGTCGAGATCCCTAGTTCTTCTTCGGATAGACCGAGGTCGGCGAGAAAGGCAAGCTTGTGAATGGGATGATCTGCGTTCTTATGGCTCGTGAGCGGAGGCCAAGGCCTGCTGTTCACACTGGACACAAGTTTCTTGATGTTGGGATGAGCGGCAATCTCTCTTCTCGCTACGACCGCGGGACCGATGGACGGATCCCGATGGCACAGACCGACCAGGGTCCGATATCGGGTCCAAGGGTCGCCCTCTCGCAGCCAACTACTGAGCCAGTTCTCATCGAGCTCCGTCATGCATGGATGTACCGCAGTCGGGCATATTCAATCCTCCATTCTTGAACGGTGAGATCATGGCAGAAGATCCAAGAGTCTCCATATTCACCGCAAGGCTAGGCACGAGACCGACCAGTCCTGAGCCACCTTGCTCGAGTTCCTCCAGATGATTCCAGGTTCTTCGTGACTCAGTAATCATTATCCGTGAAGATAATGGAATACAAGGTAGTCTTCCTGAGCGTGCTCTCGACGACCCCAGGACGTCGAATTCAGAATCGATGCAGTGAATAATATAAAGACAAGAAATAAAAGGGAAAGGCTACCAACTCACGCCGGCAACCGAGAATCACGGTCTTCGACCAGGGGTCACCCGCCACACCCAGTATTCCTTACCCTCGAACTTGATCGTGTCGTGCGAGGAACGAGGGTCGCCAAAGGCATAGTAGGGCGGGAAGTGCGGGTTTGCCTTGGTAATGCGCAGGTTGTTGTCTTTCTCAGCCGCGAACTTCTTCTTGACCTCAGGTATGATCCCTTCTGGAACACCAAATGTTATCTCAACTTCTGCCACTTCTCCTCCTCCTTCGAACTCTTAGGACATGAATTTGTCCTACGCATCTATCACGCTGATGGCAGTCTTATATGTTGGTTTCGCGGCGAGTGAGCGTGTCTAATGCCGATGTAACATTGCTGATCGACTTCGTACACGGCTAGAGACGGTGTATCAGATCCTATCGAAAGGACGAAAGAAGTTTCGCGAGAAGGACGGTCTATTCCTACCCTCAGGGTTCCACTTCTACAGTCTCACCAGGAATGTCTATGCAGATCCTTTTCGCGGCGAGGCCATAGATGATCTCCTTGCTGTCTCCGTCGTACTTCTTGAACAGGAAATTGCATCTATACAGGACTTCGAGATCGCGATATATCGTGGCTCGTTCCTTCCTCTCGGGGAACAGCGCGTTGTACTGCTTGTAAACTGTCACAGCTGAAGCATCGCCTTCAGCCAGAATCCTGATGATGTTGAGGCGTGTCTTCGAACAGAGTCCCCTGGCAACTTCCTCTATCCTCATATCCGAGATAACATGACCCTGGAGAATATAAATGATTACAGGGGTGAGGAAGGGTATAGAGGTGACATTGAGAACTGGTTCACGCGTCTCCGCTCTTATCCTGCGATTCTGACGGAATACTCGTCGCCTCACGACGCACCTGGGAGGTCAAGATTCGATTCGTTTCAAGCAACTGCCTAGCTCTCTTGTACGAGCTCTGGACGACCCTGAGCGTGCAATCGATCGTCCCAGTATCGAGATTGAACTTGTCCGAGAACTCCTTCACATTTCCGTCAAAGAATCTCCGATTTCCCAGACCGGTATCCAGCTTCAGCACTCTGTCGTAACCCATGTTCTCGAAGATGATCTGCGCCTGTTCCATGTCGTCCGGATCCCTGAGTATCTGGAATTCGTTGAAGAACTTGCGCCAATTCGCGGCCCACATCGGACTGAAGTAGAAGGCCAGATTCGAGCTCCTTAGCTGCTCCAGATACTCTTCGGTGCCCCCGATGACGGTACCGATGCAATCGTCGACGATGTGGTCGTTCCCGTCCCTGAGTATTGTGACCGAAGTCTTCGCCTTTTTCGCTATGTCCTCTATGCTTCGGAAGGCGTTTCCGCATATGCCATAGAAAAGGAGTATGGAACGACACAGTCTCCTCATTCTGTAGATCGTCGAAGTCACCTCATCTCTTAACCTGACCGGACTCTGATGGAGCGATATCGGCTTGACCCAGATTATGATCGATCTTTCGTTCGGAACAGGTGCAGTCTCGAGCC
>JAJRAH010000061.1 GCA_028679985.1 Methanomassiliicoccales archaeon | reverse complement strand
CTAAACGAAAGAAAGAGACCCGCCTCTCCTGCCTGTCGCGTTCGCGCCTATCAACAAATGCCGTTTGCATAAGTTCAGGGAACATATTCAGATGGCGCTCCTCGACACCCATCCATGTGGAGTACAATGTACAATTTCCACTTCGTTCCAGAAACAGGTATTCATTGGCCATATAAGATGCTCCACGACTCAGCAACTCCAGAAGGATCGAAGTCTTTCCGGTCTCCCCGATGAAGACAAGAACGTTCTTGCCGAGAGCTACTGCCGAAGCATGCGCGAGAAACGCGCCGCGAGGGACTATAAGATTGTTGATTACGGGGCGAAGTATGTTATGTTCAAGATAGAGATCCGAGACGGCACCATCGCATACTACTCTACCTCCCGAACTGATCCCATAGACTGCGTCCTTCTGAATTATCCTGTAGCAGTCTTGAGATGTGACCATCATGTCAGCGATCTGAGGCATCGAAATGACAACTGGTATTCCTTCCCGGGTTGCACAGGACGTACCAGACCAGGGATCCCGAAGGATTTCAGGATTGACAACTCCCATCCGAACCGTCAAATCTGGAGAATCGACCTCGCGCTCCCAGTACTCGAACTTATTATGCAACAATAGGGCGAGTCGAGTCTCGAGTCGGAGTCTGACAATGCCTCCGAAATCGTACCCCTGGAAGTTGCTTGCCTCCACAATCGGCATCAAGTCGCACCACAGATTGGGATGAGACATTGCAGTGCATGCATTATTATTATGTCTTTCCCAAATTGCGTCATTCTGTACACCCTATAAGCACCTCATATCGATTCCGTAGATGCTAGCGAAGCGCAGACGTCGTGTCGACATGCCCCTATCCGGCCATGTGTTCCCTCTGGCCTATTCCCAATCTTGGCTAAAAGAACAAAGACTTACATCCGCTATGTACTGAGACAATCGGGTTATAATACAACTAATCTCATTACCTGCTCACGGCCCCGCTCAGTGGTCTGTTGACTTAGATGACTTAAGGAGTCTTGGTCCTCGTGACAGAAGGCGAAGTGAGGATAATCAACCCGCGCAAAACCAGGTCTCTCATCCGGACGTTCTCAGAGATATGGTCCTACCGCGAACTCCTATACTTCTTCGTCTGGAAAGAGATCAAGATAAGGTACAAGCAGACGGTTATCGGCGCCGCCTGGGCCATCCTGCAACCGCTTATTGCGATGGCTATCTTCTGGTTTATATTCGGGATCGTGCTGGATATCCAGACAGGAGTCCCGTACCCGATTTTCGCGTACTCAGGCCTCCTCATCTGGACCTATTTCTCCACCTCGCTTAACCAAGCATCCGGCAGCGTGGTCTCGAATTCCCACATTCTCACCAAGGTCTACTTCCCTCGCATACTCCTCCCGCTTGCGTTCTGCCTGACTGGCCTTTTGGATTATGCTATCGCAGCAGTCATGCTGCTGGCTCTCATGCTGTGGTTCAACATCATGCCAACACTCTGGATATTCCTGATAGTCATTCCGCTCATCCTCTCGATACTGCTCGCTTCAGGCCTCAGCTTCTGGCTATCGGCCGTCTCCGCCAAGTACCGCGATGTGCGTTATCTGGTCCCTTTCTTCGTCCAGTTGATGCTCTTCGTGACACCGATAATATACCCCCCCAGCTACCTTACTGGAAGTCTTGCATGGGTAGTGACATTGAATCCATTGGCTGCTATCGTCACAGCCCAGAGGTCGTTCGTATTGGGAACAGGCATCGTTGATTGGGCACCTCTTGGTATTTCGACTCTGATAGCCCTTTTGATCTTCTTTGCCGGACTGCTCTACTTCTCCCGGTACGAGAGAGAATTGGCGGATGTGATCTGAATGAAGGAGCCGATGATAGAAGTCAACAGTCTCTCGAAAAGCTACTTCATCGGACACGGAGGTGGACTCGGATCATACAAGAGACTCTCTGAGACCATAGTGGAAACGGTTGCGCATCCCATCAGGACTGCACGAGAGATACGTACCAAGAAGGAGATCTTTTGGGCGTTGAGAGATGTCTCGTTCTCGGTCGAAAAGGGGGAGGTCGTGGGGTTGATAGGGAAGAACGGGGCAGGGAAGACGACGATCCTGAAAATCATTTCCCGCATCACCTATCCCACCAGCGGCGAGATAATCCTGAGGGGGAGGGTCGGTAGCCTCCTTGAGGTCGGGACTGGATTTCACCCCGAGCTCACTGGACGAGAGAACATTTACATGAACGGAGCCATTCTCGGCATGAAGAGGACTGAGATCGACAGCAACTTCGAGGAGATAGTGAAGTTTGCAGAGATGGAGAAGTTCCTCGACACTCCCGTGAAGAGGTACTCGAGCGGGATGTATGTGAGGCTGGCATTTGCCGTCGCCGCCCATCTCCAGCCTGAGATCCTTCTTGTGGACGAGGTGCTTGCCGTTGGCGATGCGCAGTTCCAGAAGAAATGTCTGGGCAAGATTCAGGATGTGAGCAGGGGAGGCAAGACGGTGCTTTTCGTCAGCCACAACATGCCTGTTGTGGAAGGTTTGTGCGGGAGAGCGCTGCTAATCGACGACGGTCAGCTCAAAATGGCGGGAGACGCTCACGACGTCATAGCGGAATATCTGCGGATGCTCAGCCTCTTCAAAGGCAGCAATCTCGAGGATCCTTCGGTAAAGAGGGGAGGAAACGGGAAGGCAAGGTTCAGCTGGATCGAGATCCTGGACGAGAAGGATCAGCCATTGGACTCCGTCCCGGAGGGGAAACCGTTCAGGATATCCCTCAGAATCAAGACGGATTCGTCCGTGGACATTGACAGCATCGGTGTCACCTTCATCGACAAGATGGGAAGGAACGTGCTGACGACGATACACACCGATTCGATGAACGTGACGCACTTGGATCGTGGACATCACAGATTCTCAGTCCTAATAAATCCGAATCCATTCATCCGCGGGAGTCTGAATCTCAAGATCTACTGCCGCGGACCGGAGTTCCAGGAGTACGACACGATCGACTACGCGTACAACGTCAACATCACACCCAATCTGGATTCCCCAGACGTATTGGGAAAGAGGGCCGGCGCGGTCAAGATACCTTTCGAATGGCATTCTGAGAGATGGGAATAGGGAGCTGTCCGAAACCCTCTTCACGACGGCGCACAATCAATTCAAACCAAGGTCCTTACATTCTTTCGTCCCCAATCGAATCATAGGAGACCCTGCCGCTTCTGCAACCTTCGAATGAAAAGGGCGAGATCGG
>JAJRAH010000007.1 GCA_028679985.1 Methanomassiliicoccales archaeon | reverse complement strand
TCTCCCGCTGTCGAGATCGATTATCACCGAGTCGGTGTATGTTCCGCCCGTGTCTATTCCCAATCCCAAGTTCATGGAGAATCCTCACATTGCGTCGAACTCTCGGTCGATGTGCCAGTCAACAGATCTCAACCCGAATAGTATTCGTTGAGTTATAGTTTTGCGCGGACCGATTGAAGTCGAAATGAGAGGAGTGATTGAGCAAAACGATTGAACGAGAAGACATAGCACGGACCGGGGTCGACGATTCATCTCCGACGAAGCGACGACAGTATCACATCCTTACTGTCCGCCGTCGAAATCGACCCGTCGCATTCATGCAATCAGCGTATTGCGACTCTGCGTGCCACCCCCAGCAATACCCTGCTCCGCACCCCTTCCTCAAGACGGCCAAGAAGACTACATATATCGAGGACACACAGTACTATCCCCGTTGGAGGGGGAGAGCATGAGGAGGTACTCCAGCCTCAAGAGACGGAAGAATGCCGTAGAGCCGGTCGTGGCGACGCTGCTCATGGTGGCAATAACGGTAGTCCTGGCCGCCGCATTGTACGTGATTGTTCTCACCTACGGCGATATCATACCTAGGGAGCCTATCGGGACTTTCACGGGGGCAAGCAGAAACAACGCGACCTCAGAGAAGATCACCTTCAGCACATTCAGTCCTTCTCCTGCGTTCGACACCTGCAAGCTCAGGATCGATCCGCCCGGGGATGCACCGAATGCCGGCGCGCCGAAGTTGTGGAACATCACGGATACGAACGCCCCGTTCAGCTACAACTCGACCATATTCTTGAAGATATACGATCTTGCGGGAGACGGAAAGATAAGCCAGGGGGATTATGTGACGATCAACTGGTCATCGGTGGACCCACCCTACGGAGAGTGGACGGTGAACCTCTTGTACGGACCATCGGGCAATCAAATAGCGACGATTACTTTCTTCATATGAGAAAGGACGCCCCGCGCATCGCGAATCACTTTCTTTCCCGCCTCTCGACTATCAGCATCGTCGAATTGCGGAAGTCGGTCCTTCACAAGTTTCCTCAAGACTGACGCGACCCAATTCCAGGAGTAGGTTGCTGACTTGCTCCTAACGGTTATCATACTCCTAGGTTCCCTAATCTTGCAGAGACCATTGACGAAGGATCCCGCTCCTGATTCTCCGATCGACTATCCGTTGGGTCTTCCCGTCGCCTGAGCGCAATCCCTTTCCGAACGTGCTCGTCTCGAGCGACTGCAGCCACTTCGCCGTGAGCCCTCGACGATTGGGAGCTCGAACGCCTTCGCCATACTCCCCACGTATCCATCAGGGTGGGGTGTGTCCTTTGACCGACCTTCGAGATCAAACCCTAGGCTGTCCGGTCACTGCCGATCCGTATCCGGAGAGATCGATATTGCCGACTGCCAATTCGAAATCCTTGAACGGCATGGAAACCATGAGCTCGTTGGGGGACCACTTGGCGAACTTTCGAGAATGCGATGACAGAAAGTTGATTTCAGATGTGCCCTTCACGAGAGTGTTGGATATCGCTGAGCAGATGTTGCTCACCGGGTAATATGCAAATGGCTGTGCACCGTTGAACGATACCAGTCCGAGTAGCCTATCAGCCTGCTCCGGGTTAAGAAAGAAGGCAACAACATCCGGGTCCGATTCTGATTTCCTGAGAGGGTTGAGGATAAAGTGACTCCCCCTCTTTACGGGCTGCGGCTGCTTCTTCACGGACGCAACCGCGGTGTCAATCGACCCGTAGGCTTTGTACGCCTTCGTCCACACTCCCGCTACTATCTCCGGCGGCAAAGGCTCCAATCCAAGATAGTGCTTTCCGCCCGGACAGATGCAGTTCTCCTTCGTGAAATCGATTATCGAACCCTCGCGCCTGACGGCATCGAATGCTTCGCAAACGCGAATCCTCCTGGAACTGTCCCCTCTCGGATCCTCTCGATCCGAGAATCTCATGGCTAGTGGCTCCCATCGCAAACCAAGCGTACCGACAATGTCGATCGTCTGCTCTTCGAACTTTGACATTACCTCCCCTAGAAGTTCCTCGGAGCGCTCCTTTATATAAGCCTTACGCTCCCACGCCATCCGGCCACGGGTCAGGAAGGCGATCGGATTCTGTCACCACTCCACAACCCTTTTATGCGCATTCGCCCAATCTTAGGACCGCATGAGATACGAACGGCTGGAGCACACCGCCGACGCGCTGATCAAGGCTCACGGCTCCACAGTAGAGGAGTGCTTCGGGAACGCCGCCTACGCCATGTTCGACCAAATGGTCGACGTCAGGAAGGTCGAGACGAGAGAGGGCGTCAAGGTCAGGGCGAAAGGAGACGACCTCGAAGAGCTGCTGGTCAATTTCCTATCCGAACTCCTCTATATCTTCGATACCCGGAAGCTCGTCCTGTCCTATTTCGAAGTCGCCATCGATGGAAATGAACTGACATGCACGGCAAGGGGCGAGCATCTCGACCTGAAGAAGCACCGCCCAAGAACCGAGATCAAAGCTGCCACGTACCACATGCTGAAGGTTGACGTCGGGGAGCCGTCGGTGACGGTCCTCTTCGACATTTGAGGTTGTCATGAAAGCGTCTGCAATCGCATATCCGATACAGGGCCTGATAAAATACCACGGGTTGAAGGATGAGAAGCTACGCATCCCTTTCCACGATTCCATATCAGTCTGCACTGCCCCTCTCCAGACGCATACTACAGTCGAGTTCGGACACGAAGTGGACACGGCCGAAATCGACGGCAAGATTGCTGGGAAGAGAGAGATGGAGAGGATAATGGACGTCGTGAACATCCTCAGGAAGAGGGCGAGGAACGACTCGGGAATGAGGATGGTCTCGAGGAACAGCTTCCCTTCCAACATCGGCCTGGGAGCAAGTGCCTCGGGTTTCGCTGCCCTCGCGGTGGCTGCCGCCGAAGCTCTTGAGCTGGATCTCTCCCTTGAAAGCATTTCGAAGGTGGCGAGGAGAGGGGCGGGCTCGGCTTCGAGGGCTGTCACTGGAGGATTCTCCAGATGGTTCGCGGGGACGAGGGACGAGGATAGCTACTCAAAGCAGCTCGCCTCTTCGAAGGGACTCGACATGGGAATCCTCTGCGCGCTCGTGCCGGCGATGAAGTTCACGGAGACCGCGCACAAGGAGGTGCTGACGTCCCCGTTCTTCAGGGCGAGACTGGAGTACGTCGGTGGAGCGCTAGATGACATGGAGAAGGCGATCGAGGAAAGAGACATAGATCGCATCGGAGAACTGGCCGAGAAGGACAGTCTCCTCCTGCACGGAACCACCATGACCGGCATCGACAAGCTCATTCTGTGGAGGCCCGAGACCGTCAAGGTCATCCTGGAGGTCAGGGCCATGAGACTGGACGGCATCCGATGCTACTTCTCGATCGATACCGGAGCTACCGTATACGTCAACTCCAGACTCGAGGATCTGTCCAAGGTGAAGAAGAGGATAGAGGCACTAGGAATCGCCACGCTTGAATGCCATGTAGGGGACAGCGCTAGAGTCGTCGAGGACCACCTGTTCTGATCGTGGAACGGCGCATCTCACTCGAGATGCGAAGAGTACAAATGGCCTTCATCCAATATCCTATCGAAATCGACGGGAAGTAGGGGACCACTTCGACAGGCACGACACGAGGAGCCTGGGGAGGATTGGACGATGCCGGAGGGCATAACACTAGAGCGTTCGTACACTTACCTCGTAAGGGAGAGGAAATCAGAGCTCTCTCTCGCCTTGTTCTTTCGTGCCCTCAACGAGGGGTTCAAAGGATTCTTCATAACAAGGTCCTATCCCGAGCATATCAAGAAGAGGTATGACCTGGGCGACACTCCCATCATCTGGCTCTCGAACGTAAGGATGGACTACACCCTGAGACCGAAGGACCTCGAGGAGCTGAGCATGAAACTCGACAAGTTCCTGTCCTCGGTGGATAAGGCAGTCATTCTGCTGGACGGGATCGAGTATCTCATAACAAGCAACGATTTCTCAACGCTCCTTAAGTTCGTGCAGGGTTTGAGGGACGAAGTCACGCTGAAGAACGCTTTGCTCCTCATTCCAGTGAGCCCGAACACCCTCGAACCGCACAAGCTCAAGCTCTTGGAAGAGGAAGCTGACGTCGTGATCTGAGAATAGGATCTTCCATATTCTAGCATGCATTGAAATTGCAATGTCTTCATATTCAAGGGCACGACCTAGAAGGTAGTCCGATCGCATTTCTTTGCCTTTGTCGACCAGGAGAGGAAGTTATAAGGATTGACACAGGCTATGATTTCGCGGTCAGGCTTAGGGGGAGCCGAACCGATCGTTTGTTAGAGTCTCAAGTCCTCGGAACGAGGAGGAGGTGAATCGATAGATGCCAATAGTCACGATTGATGTAATAAAGGGGGTCTTCACCAAAGAACAAAAGGAGGAGATGATTCGGCGCGTTTCTGAGATCGTCGCTGAGATAGAGTGCCGTCCAGATCCGAAGGAGAACCTGCTTCCATTCGTGTATTGCATAGTGCGAGAGGCAGAGTGGGGGAACTTCGCGACCAATGGAGCTCCGCTTACGCCAGAGATGCTCCACGCGGTGAAGAAAGGGATAGTACACCTTGCAATCGAGCAACCGTAGATGCCATCGTGCAGTGTTCGAGAAGGAAGTGAAACCCGCTTCGATTCCTTCAGAGGCACCTAGGGAGGGGTTGCTCAGAATGCGTGGGAATTCGGGCAATGTCTTAGTTCAAACTAGGCTAACTTTATTTGCCGCCGTGGCCCATTAGAGTTTGATGAAGGACGCGGTAGGTGTC
>JAJRAH010000060.1 GCA_028679985.1 Methanomassiliicoccales archaeon | reverse complement strand
ACTTCGTCCCGTCCTTTGCATATTTCGGTACGGCTGCGACGATCTTGCAGCCATACTTCTCGGCTATCGAGGGGAGTAGGCTATTCTCCGGTCCGAAGGTCCCTATGCATCCTCGCTTGTTGTCCCACGAAAGAGGGCAGCGGGCACAGGTCTCGTTGAGTTCGTCGAAGGACAGCATGTCCCATTCCGTGAGTCTGTTGTTCATGTCCGCCATCGCTCGCAGGTTCTGCAGTGAATTCTCGGGTAGGTCAGCCAAAGGTATCCAGCCGTTGTAGAGCTTCTTGGCTACCGGGATCACCTTCTGTCTGTCTGCCTCATTCTTTATCTTCTCGAGGTAGATTGTTTCCGTCTCTGCATCGATCCTGTTCCTCTTGAGGAACGCTTCCCAATCTGTGCCAAGGGCCTTCTTGGCATCCTCGGCATCGACTACCATGTCGAACTCCGCATGCTGCTCGTATCCCGCGACTGAGTTCAGATGAACCTTGAGCGTCGAAATCTTCTTTGCTTTGCACAGCGATTCATCGCTGTCCAGTTCGTTTATTGCTATGCTTATTCCCAGAAACGCACTCTCCTTGTTCTCCCCGGCTAGATATGCTTCGGTATTTATCTGTTCCCCTTGCACGCATCTGCGAACGAGAGGTTGTCGCTACCTCTATCTTTGCTTTCCTATCAGCAGTTCCATAGCCGCATTTCGGTCACCTCCTCGGAAGGTTTATCCGGCGGATCCCATCGATTCAGATCCCCGATCTCAGAGGAGCGCGACGGAACTCGCTATCGGGAAGACGGAGAGGAAGGCCGGATTGTTCAGCGACGAAGAGGAAATGAGAGCTCCTGTCAATCGATGGATAAGATCTCGAAGATGGGAGCCTGTCAACGAGTACCGCATATGTCACAGGAGACCGGACGTCGTAGGGATCGAAGGCAGAAGGGTCATGGTCGCGGTCGAGATGAAGCTGTCCGACTGGAGGGCCGCGCTTGGCCAGGCTCACATCTATCGGTTCTTTGCCGAGAGAAGCTATGTCGCCATGCCGTCAAACAAGCAGCGAATCATCCTCCGCAACATAGGCGACTTCAACGCCCTGGGGGTCGGGGTTCTTATCGTCAGAAGAGACGACTCGGTGATCGAGATGCTTCGTGCCGTGAAATTCGATCCGCCTTTCTCTGAGCTCTGATTGCGAATTACGCGTATCCGTCGCCGGTTTCCTTTGTGCACGAACCAGCACGCGCGGACCTCGAAAGCATATTATATGCTGCAATTCGTTTTGTCCTCCTGGTGTGGGGTTGATGGTGTCGCGTAGCCGTACGTCGGCAGCGAGCGAAGTGGACAGGGTCTCGACAGGCGTCCCAGGTCTGGACAGTCTGCTCGGAGGATATCCCAAAGGGAAGAGCGTCATGGTCTGCGGTCAGGCCGGGACCGGGAAGACGATACTCGCACTTCATTTCGTCAACAGCAGGTGCTCGAGGGGCGAACGCACCGGTTACATCGCGGTGGAAGAGACCAGGGACGATCTTTTCGATCAGGCCGCTCAGTTCGGCTGGGATCTGAAATCCTACGAGGATCGGGACCTTCTGAGAACATATCCGATCCTTGAGGAGAGGATGGTCGAGGCGAAATACCAGTACGATTCATACAGCGCGGAGCGAGGATTCGGGGGTCTGATCGATCTGATAGATCGGGATATCGAGAACGTCGTGATCGACAATCTCGGCATACTTGCTCTGGACATGAACCTATCTCACTTCAGACAGCAGCTCGACTATCTCGTGTTCTCTCTCAGCAAGAGAAGGTGTACGTCCATGTTCATCTGCGACGAGACGACGATGAGCAAGTTCGGAGAAGTCGCCTTGTACTCCGTAGACGGAGCGATCAAGTTGATGAAGAGGAATAACCCGTACACGGATTCTAGGGAACGAGTTCTGGAAGTCATCAAGATGAGAAGGACGCCAACTCCGGTAGATTACGTCACATTCGACATAGGAAAAGGCGGTATCGAGATCGTTCCGTAGGATTCCTCAGAAGCACAGGCTTCGCTCAGGCGCCATTTCGTTCTGGAGGTTGTTCCTTGGATTCGCTGGCATCTCCGGGACTCGCTGGCTGCTCTGTCTGTCCCTGCTCCGCGGATGCCTGCGGGCTCGAGGCCTGCTCTGCGGCGGGACCCTGACCCGGAGCCTGCGGCGGGGCACCTCTCTTCGTCAGGTACTCCTTCCTGTACGAGAACATCTCTGCGACGTAGTACATGCCTCCGAGTGCGGCGACGAAGATGAACACCAGTATCAGAAGCGAGATGTCCAAATTGAGTTCTGCGACCGTCGCGGACATCTGGAACTTGCCCCCGCGCATGACAAACCATATCCAGATGCATACCATTGCGGTCGTGAGTATCGCGAAAGTGACCCTCGAGATCGAACCTTTCGGATAGAAGCCCCTGAAGAATGCGAGGAATATGATTGGTATGCCGATGATGAGTGCGGCATTCCTCATGTCGCCGATCATCGTCAGGCCGAGGTTCTCGTCGAGGCTATTCAGAGCAGAGAAGAAGGATAGGATGAGCGTGAAGATAATCACTGGCACGACGACGTATTTCACTGCTGCGCCGATGGCCGCGAACAGCCCTCCCCGAATCTTACCCTCCTTCAACGAGAATTCGTTCAAGTCATACCTCCTACGGTCCCGGGGAGTTCCAGTAATACTGGAACGATTCGCTTGCCGTAGCCCCCATCATGGTCAATTCAATGGTCACGGTCAGCGTTTCGGAGTGCGTTGCGAGCCAGAGGGTCGCCTCTTCGGTCAGGATGAAACTGAACTCGCCGACCGTGGATTGTGTCAGTGTGACATATTCCGAACCGGTTGCGAGAACGGACGTTGAGTTGCTGAGTTCCGAAGTAACTTGAATCACGTAGCCATCCACGAGTTCGGATGCCGAGATGTAGTAGGGAACGATCATCTCGATCTGGGATCCAGAATACTGATAATAGATCCCGCTTTGATCAATGCCGTAATCGCTGATCAGCGGGCTCCACTGCATCTCGTCGGTTATGGTGATTCCCAGCTTCATGAGGCTCATCATGTAATAGGTCTCGATGTTCACGGATATCTCGAACGAGGCGCCCTCGAAGACGAGTTGTCTCTTGGCCTCGATTGGCACGTCGCCGATGTCCAGGCTAAGTCCGAGGTCCACGTCAGTCGAACGTCCGGCCTTGAGATCCACGGGATCGGTCCGCTCGTCCAGGACCTCGTCGCCATTCTCGTCCTCAACGTGCAGTCCGAGGGAGAAATCCTCGAAATCGTAGAACCCTCCATTGTATACGCTTATCGGGGCGTTGAGATGCAATACATCGCCCTCGAGGGTCCAGCCAGATTCCCCGGTCTCGGGAATGTCGATATCAAGACCTCCGACGGCCAGAGGAATCACTGCCAGAATGATGATGGCTGCAACGATCAAGTTGACTGCAATGATCAGGAGCCTTACACCGAGCAATCCCCAGCGCATCGGTTCCGCCCTATGATGCTACTTGATTAAAGCTCTTTCTGCCCCGCTCCACGACCTGATAGCGATCCCCCTCCGAGAGAACCGCTGGGTTCTGAGAGGCTGGATGTCCGAATTCAGGAGGACTCATCTCAGATTTTCAGAGATGGTTATTCAGACCGCAACGGTTAAATCGCAAAATCTTATTGCTTTTTCCAGCGAGATCTCATGGAATCGGAGAGCTTGGAAATCGAGTGTCCTGTGTGCGATCATAAGATGCCAGCAGACGCGAGGAAGTGTCCTTCCTGCGGTGTCGAGCTCGAAACGGCCGGCATGGCAGAGCTGGAAGAAGTAGCGCGCGATATTCTAGATGGGAAGCCAGAGGTCGGACTGGAGATGGGGACAAACGTCCCACAGTCTGTTCCGACGATGCAGACCTCGGATGATCCATCTCCCGGAAATGTCCCTGAGGTCGCTGCTGAGGAGTCTGGGGAGGAACCAGATAGCACAGCGAAAGGCAAGGGAGGATTCAGGCGGCTCTTCGGTAGAAAGAAGCACTGAATCGGAAAGCTTTTTCATATTCTCCATCAATCGGCTCCATGTGTCAGAGATCAGGATCAGGAAGCGCCACCGTCTTCGCGAGAAGGAAGTAAGGGCGATTACGGAGGAGATCGTCCCGCGTCTGGGAGTAGAGATATTCGGCCCCGGTGACACCGTTGATAGGGCGGAGGGCTCCGATTTTGATGTCGTCTTCGTGAACGGGGATGTAGTGGCATTGATTCAAGACGGCAAGGCGTTCCTGACAGTGAGAGGTCTTCTGAAGTACAAACCGTCGAAGTCCTTCGTGACCGTGGACATGGGCGCGGTGCCTTACGTCTCGAAGGGGGCGGACGTGATGACTCCCGGCATCGTGGAGGCGGACCGGAACATCAGGGAAGGAGACTTTGTTTGGATAAGGGACGTGAAGAACCGAGTGCCGCTCGCGATCGGAAAGGCGCTTGTTTCGGGAGAGGAGATGGCAAAGAAACAGCCGGGGAAGGCGGTGAAGACCGTCCACTTCGTCGGGGACAAGCTCTGGAAGTACGGAGAAGACTGAGATCGCACCATTCCAATATGATATCTATTTGCTGATGCGTCCTTTGTTGTTGGTGATTGTCATGGTCAAGGAAGCGCAATCCGAGCTTGGCAAGGACGAGGAGGAAGCTATGAGATCTCCCATCGAGTTCAGATGTCACAGATGTGGAAAGATCTTCCGCCAATCGGAAGGAGACGTGTTCAGGGAAGATTCCATCGGTTATTTCTACTGTCACGATTGCCAAGCGAAGTTCGAGAAGGAAGGAAAACCTAGGGACCGCGAGAGAACATTCAGAGTGAGATGATCATACGGTCCTGCCCCCTGCAGGTCCGATTCTCTCACCTCCCGATCGCGAGATCTCTACTTCGTTCGACTTGCTCCTCATCGCTGGTTTTTCGGCGATGATGTGGCCGCTAGAAAGATTAATAACCAGTCAGACCATTATCATCGAACGGGGATGCGATGCCACTACTGAAAAAGCCATTTGGTAAGGCAAAAGAAGAAGTCCAGACGGTCGAGACCGACCAGTACATCGACCTTGGGCTGCTGAGCTTCGACGAGTCCAGTCCGCTCCAGGGCAAGGGGATGGTGAAGGTCGCTGAGATATATCGCTACGAGGATCTGTCGGCGGTGACGCAGCCGGTCTACAACGGCAACATACTGCTGATCGATTACTCCGCGCTTTCGAACGACTCTCTCACTCTGAAGAGGATCACGAATGAGTTGAAAGCTGTCGCAAGGGACACCAACGGGGACGTCGCTGCGATAGGAAAGAACATCATCGTTGTCACTCCGAACGGCATAAAGGTCGACCGCCAGAAGATCAAAGGCGGCTTTACCTAGACATCTTTTCGATCCGTGTTTCATTTTTCCGTTTTCCTACGATTCAGGCCAGGTCAGGACGGATTGCCTGCAGACAGTAATTATAAATAGCTCAGCAATAATTTTCACACGGTGTCTGGCTTCAAGGTTATACATGATGGTGTACATGGAAGCGTGAGGCTTGAAGGCGTTTTCCTCAAGGTATTCGAGCGACCGGAGATGCAGCGCCTCCATGGCGTCCATCAGCTTGGCCTTGCCTACCTGGTCTTCCCGGGAGCGAATCACACGCGGCTTGAGCATTCTCTCGGGACATTCTACATCGCAGGCAAGATGGCGCACGCTTTGGAGCTTCCCCCGGATGAGAGGAAGGAGGTGCTTGCCGCCGCATTGCTGCACGATCTCGGCCATCCCCCGTTCTCTCATACTCTGGAGGCGGTCATATTGGATCGTCTTGGACAGACCCACATGGACGTGACGCGATCGGTCATGTTCGGGGGCGTGAGAGTGACGCAGGACTCCGCATCCGACATTATCGGGGACATTGCACCGATATCTGAGCTTTTCGTCGATGCAGGGATTGACCCGGAGAGCGTCGCAGACATGATCGATACGCCGATCGGTGACGGAGAGTTCGGACAGAGCAAGCTGGAGGTCGAAGGGTCTCAAGCCCACTTCGGCGGGAAGGATTACCTCCGGCAGATAATTCACGGCCCAGTGGACGCCGACCAGATGGACTACTTGTTGAGGGACGCGCATTATACCGGAGTGGCGCACGGAACAATAGATCTCGACAGGCTGCTGCAGACGATCGGAATCTACCATGGAGATCTCGTCGTGGATAAGGGCGGCGTGGTGGCCGTCGAAGGCCTCCTTGTGGCGAGGGCTCTAATGTACACCTCGGTGTACTTTCACAAGACCGTTCGCATAGCAGAAATGATGCTCTGCAAGGCCGTGGAGAATGCTGATGCTAGCATCATGGAGAAGATCCAAGTGGACACAGACTGCAGTCTGTCGGAGAAACTCATCGCCACCGGCGGGGATTCGCGTCGGATCATGTTGATGCTTCGTTACAGGAAGCTCTACAAGAAAGCGCTCTCCATGACAACGGGGGAGATGGAAGATGGACATCTCGACCGCCTCCTGGCCCTCACGGACTACAAGCGACGGAAGTCGGTGGAGGAAGAGATCGCCCAGAAGGCGGGGATCCGAGCGGCCGAAGTCATATTGGACGTGCCGGAAAGGGAGCTCCTCATCTCTGAGCCCCGCATCGGCAAAACCGAGGTACCCATTTTGAACGGGGACCGAGTCAAGCCGCTGACGAAGCACAGCCCGATAGCGAAGGCCCTTCAGTCAAGAAGCGTTCACGACTGGGCCGTCATGGTCTCGACGCCGGAAAAGTACAAGGACGTCGTGAAGGGAGCCGCAGAGAAGGTCCTGTTCTCCTGATCGACTCAGCCCCTGATGCCCTGTTTGGCGCCGATTCTTTCGAGATCGCTCTCGCAGCGCCTGCAGAATCCGTCTCCTTTCCTGTCGGTGTCCAGAATCGAATTCGAGAAGAACATGACACATCCGGGATTGCTGCAGTGATCTAGGCCGAAAGTGTGGCCGAGCTCGTGAACCGCTTCCTTGATTGTCCTGTCGGCAAAGATCCCCGGGTCCTGGTGACGCAACCTCGCAATCGAGATGATGCATCCTTTCCCGCCCAATAGTGCCCTGCCAAATACGAAGTTCAGTCCCGGCGCAAACATGTCGACAGAAGTTATTCCGAGCACCCTTTCTCCTTGTGCGGCCGCTGCAAGTTTGAGCAGAATCGCACTATCGTACTGTCCTCTCTGCCGGTCGTACGATTCGCGGGGGATATCGACCGGCGAGAGCAGCATTCCTGATCCAAACCTCTCTCCAAGCTTCGACAAGAGCACGAGCAGGACTTCGTTGTCCACCTGACCTATCGGGAGTATCGAGACCTTCGTGTCCCGGGTCCTCAGCCTTTCATCACCCCAATGGGCCGGAGACGCGCCACCCTTCTCGACAAGCCAGCGCCGTCGACTATCGAGACGACGTGATCAATGTCCTTGTAGGCACCCGGTGCCTCTTCCAGTATGCCGTCTCTCGTGCTCGACCGAAGATAAATGCCTCTGCTCTCGAGCTCCTGTCGGACCTGGTCTACTCTGTACTTCCTAATCGCGGCCTCCCTTGACATAACTCTTCCGGCACCGTGGCAAGTGGAACCGAACGCCTCCTTCATGACGTTGTCCGTGCCGACGAGTACATAGCTCCCCGACCCCATGTCCCCGGGTATTATGACAGGTTGACCGACGCTACTGTATCTCGCTGGGACGTCGGGATGCTCCCTTGGAAATGCCCTAGTCGCACCCTTGCGGTGGACGTAGACCTTCGTCTTCTTCCCGTCGACTTCATGCTCCTCGATCTTCGCGATATTGTGCGCGACGTCGTAGACCTGGTGCATGCCCATGTCCTCCGCGGAGCGCTTGTAAGTCTCCTCGAATGACTGTCTGACCCAGTGAAGGATCATCTGTCTGTTCGCCCAGGCGTAATTCGCCCCGCAAGCCATCGCCTTGAAGTAATCCTGTCCCTCCTTCGAGTTCACCGGAGCACATGCGAGCTGCCTGTCCGGGAGCTCCAGCTTCCGCTCCCGGACCGAGTGCTCCATCACTTTGAGGTAGTCCGTGGCAATCTGGTGGCCGCAACCCCTGGAACCGCAATGGATGGTGACCGTAATCTGCCCTTCTTTCTCGAGTCCGAACGCCGTCGCCGCTTGCGCGTCGAAGATGTTCTCAACCCTGTCGATTTCGAGGAAGTGGTTTCCGGAGCCAAGCGATCCGACCTGGGGTATTCCCCTTTCTTTCGCCTTGTGACTGACCGTCCTGGCGTCAGCCACCTTCATCCGTCCGCCTTCCTCGGTCGCTTCGAGGTCCTCCTCCCAACCGTAGCCGTTCTCGATGGACCATTCCGCGCCTCTCTCAAGGATGTCATTTATCTGGTTTCCCGCGACCTCCGTCACACCCTCGGAACCAACACCCGCGGGAACGTTCTTGAAAAGCATGCCGATCAAGTCCCTGATCCTCGGTCTGACGTCGTCCGCCGTCAGGTCCGTTCTAACCAGCCTTACTCCGCAATTGATATCGAAACCAATGCCCCCCGGCGAGATGACTCCTTGCTCAGCATCCATCGCCGCGACGCCACCGATCGGGAAACCGTAGCCCCAGTGGATGTCGGGCATCGCCAAGGCCTTCCCTACTATACCTGGAAGGCAGGCAACGTTGGCGGCCTGTTCGGGGGCGCTGTCCGCCCTTATGGCGGGAATCATCCTACTGTCCGCGAAGATGATGCTACTGGTCCTCATGCATTTCTTGTAACTCTGAGGTATCTCGAAGCGAAAGCTGTCGACTTGGTTCAACGGACCGCCCCAACTCATCAAATAACCCTCCAGATAAGCGTGCCTGGTTATGCATCCAGCACTTTATTAAACCTTCCGAGTCGGAAGGACTGTCATCCCCTCTCGATCTTGAAGTACGATTGTCAGAGCATCGTCTCAATCGCTCTTCTCCGCGGTGATTTTATCGAAATGTGGCACGGGTTTCGAAACTATTTAGTGGGTGGAGCGGAATCGAGGCTCGGGAAGTCCGTGCTCGAAGGGTATCTCATCTTCACCATAATATCGCCGATAATCGGCATCTTGGGATTGCTTCTCGGAATCTACGTCTACATGCGGAATCCCTTTCTCGAAACCACGCGCACCTTCTTCGGCATCATGGTGCTCTTCCTCCTTGCAGGCCTCCTGGACTTCATATTGATGAACGCACCTGGCGAGGCTGCGGCGGTGGCAGTCGGCAGGATCCTCGTTGTCTGCGTCGTGCTAATCTTCGGAGGTTTTCTGTACCTCTCCTCATTGCTCCCCTTCGAGCGTCGTCGAAACTGGTTCAAAGCTCACAGGATCGAGTACGTCGTGATTCTCATCCTGCTCGGAATGATCCCTGCTTCGTCCGTAGAGGTTGTGAGCTCAGTATATGGATGGGGCATACCAGACACGTTTCCGATCTTCGCTCTCGTAGCGATAGTCCTCGCGTTGACAATCTTGGCATTGTCTGTCTTGTACAGGGTCTATAGGTCTGCGACTGACGTCGGAGTCAGAACGCAATGTGTCCTGATGTCGATAGGCATTGTCTTTCCTCTGGCGTACAGCGGTCTGCTCGTGATACTCGACAGCCTGGGCGCAGGCAACCCGCCACAACTCGCTCCCGGCTTCCTGCTCACGAGTATCGTCTTCCTGTACGCAATCTCGAAGCACAAGCTGTTCCTCGTATCCCCGGTCGCCGAGGTAGGGAGGGACAGGAAGGGAAGGCCCGATAAACCACCATCGAACATAATCGGTCCGGGCTGCTATCTCATCGAAATGAAAAGGCCAGACGAGGCGTACAGGATGTTCGTCGGACAGGTCGAGAGAGGAGCGAAGGGTCTGCTCATTTCGAGGACGCATCCCGATGCGGCGAAGGAGAAGTACGGACTCGTCAAGACTCCGATCATATGGCTTGCGAGCCAGCCAGGCCCCGACCGCATCGAACCGGCGAATCTGTCGATACTGCAGCACACCATCATCGAGTTCCTGAGGAGAGGGAAGGATGCCGTGGTCATGCTCGACGGTCTGGAATACCTGATCTCGAACAACCCTGTCGAGAAGGTGCTCAAGACGGTCTATGCAATCAAGGACGAGATAGTGATCTCGGACTCCAAGTTCCTTGTCCCCGTAGACCCTGACGTCCTCGACCCCGCCCACCTAGCGCTATTCGAAAGAGAATTCGAGGTTCTAAAAACGAGCGGTGGGGCCGGGACCGAGATTTGAACTCGGGTCTAGGGATCCACAGTCCCACAGGATACCAGGCTACCCCATCCCGGCCATGCTGGGAAGATGTGAACACGTTGTGATAGATAAAGGTT
>JAJRAH010000059.1 GCA_028679985.1 Methanomassiliicoccales archaeon | reverse complement strand
CTCCCCATAGCGAGAAGTGATGATGATGAACCCAAGCGGCTCTCTCCTTGACGACAAGCTGCTCCAGCAACCTCTCGGCCCTGCGATTCGACCCTGTCATGAATGTCACGGCGGGGGACACTCTTCCAGTCGGGGCTTCGACGGGATGCACCTGAACACCTATCTGATCTTCATAAGGCAGTGTTCCCCCCCTCTTCAGGCGGTATGCGTCGACACTGTGCAGGACGTGGACCTCATGTCCCCTTCGCACCAGTTCCTCCGCAAGGTACTTGACGTGGACGGCATCTCCCCCGATGTGGAAAGGGGGATAGAAAGTGGAAGTCATGATTACTGTCCTGGTCTCCGTCCTGATCACCGCCGTTCAATGCGCATGCTTCATTCCATGGAATAAGTAGTTGTCGGTAATCTTGATTGCGTATTTCACGGCCAACTCAAAATCGTCGGGATCGCGCATGACATGTTTCAGATTCGAGAACCACCACCTCGGATTCGTGTACAGCGAACCGTAAGCTGACCGTCTCGCCCGGTTCAGGTCCTGGGGGGTGAGCGCCTTAGTGCCGACGACCGCCGCATCTTGGAACAGCCGTCTGAAGTCGACATCATCCTTCCTGCTCTCCCCGCAGACTTCGTCATATAGCTTGGTCCCTGGGTAAGGGACGGCGACGTTGAACTGGGCGCTCGTCGGAAGGGATCTCCTGACGAAATCCATCGTCTCCTTGATCGTTTGCCAGTCTTCACCAGGCAGTCCTAGGATGAAGCTACAGAAAGTCTTGATACCGACCTCCTTCGCCCACGCCACCGCGTTCCGACCCTGCTCGACGGTGATGTGCTTCGAAGCGGAGTCGAGGATTTTCTGGCTCCCCGATTCGATCCCGTAGGAAATCCCCCGGCAGCCTGCCTTCTTCATCAGCGCGAGGAGTTTCCTGTCCACCAGATGCGCTCTCGTGTTGCAGTACCATCGAATGTCGAGATCCTCCTGGATCAAGGCTTCGGACAGTCTGATTACCCTCTTCCTGTCCAGCGTGAAGGTCTCGTCAAAGAAGGACGCCGTCCTGAGTCCGTATCTCTCCTTCAGGAACCGCAGCTCTCTCAGTATGTTATCCGCCGATCTCGGCTTCCATTCGGTTCCTGCAACCGTGCAGAAGGAGCACTTGAAGGGGCAGCCCTTGCTAGTGTAGAGTATGGAGAACGGTTTTCCGGCAGGGGCCGTCACGAAGTATGGTTCAAGGGATGGCAGCAAGTCGAAGGCAGGTATCGGAAGGGAATCGTAGTCCTTCACCGCGGAGGCGTCCCTAGTGGTCTTGATCTGACCTTCGCTCCGGTACGATATGCCATCCACGTTCTCGAGCGGAGAACCGGATTCCAAGGATGAAATGAGGTTCGGGGCGACGGCCTCGTATTCATGTCTGAGGTAGACGTCCAACGCTGGAGACTGCTCCATCACGCTCTTCGCCATCGTGCGTAAAGTCCAGCATATGCCTATCGTAGTCGTATCCTTGTCGAACTTCTTCGCCTCCTCCGCGGTCCTCATGTCCCAATCGAAGGTCGTAGGAGTGAACCTGAAAACGACCGCGTCCGGCTTCTCCCTTGCCAGAGCAGGTCCCAGTCGTTCGTACTGGAGGTCGAACCCGTTCATGTCGAGGATCGATGTGCGACAGCCCTGGTCCCTCAGCAGCGCGCCGATCTGGAGCAGGCTGTATGGCTCCAGAATGGAATACCTTTCCGTTATCTCGCATCTCTCCTCCCTTATGACCGGTATCCCTTCGAAACGGGGAGGGTTGACAAGGAGGACCTTCATGCACTTCCTCCGGCGACCTCTCTGTACGCTTCGGATGTCGTCGCGGCCATCCTGACCGCACTGAACTCATCCAATGCCCTATTTCTGGCGCTCTTGCCGATCCTGTCCGCCAGCACTCGGTCGGACAGGATTCGCATTACTCCTTCTGCCAGTGCCAACGGGTTCCCTGGTTCGAAGAGAATCCCGTCCCTCTGATCGCCTATCATCTCCGGAATGCCACCGACTCTCGAAGCCACCACAGCCAATCCGGAGGACATTGCCTCGAGGATGGTCATCGGGAAACTTTCCGAGTAGCTCGGGAGTATGAACGTCGATGCGAGCGGATAGAGATAAGGCATTTCATGATATGGAACCTGACGAAGGAAGACGTATCTTGATTCCGGAACGCCATTTTCCTGAAGCATCCTCCGCCAGGGATCGAAGTTGCCGACGCCTGCCATGACCAGATGCGCGTCGAAGTCGCGGAGGATTCTGGAGAAGGCGGCGATGGCAGTATCGAGTCCCTTGAGGGCGATCAACCTGCCTGAGAACAGGATTATGTTGTCCAGACCGTCAAGAATCGGGAAGTGCTCGAGGCACTCTTCCCTGCTTCTAGGTTTGAAAACTGACGTGTCCACGCCATTGTGGATGATCCTTGAGCGTTCCGGGGGTCCAAAGGTTCTTTCGAAAAGTTTTCGGATGTACTCGGACACGAAGATGATGTTATGGCAACGGCTGAGATACTCTCGCTCCGCCATCGAGAGCGCGGGAAAGAGCAAGTAGGTCATCTTCTCCGATCTCTCGACGTTCCTCAGTCCGAGATCGGCCCTTTTGGTCCCTGCCCGCTGGGAGATGATCGTCGTATGAACTGTCGTGATCGAAGGCACCACCTCTCCGAGCAGCTTGAGGAAGATGTCAGGCATCTGAGCATGATTGGCATGCAGCAGATCAAAGTGATGCTTCGCATGCAACGATTTGAAGTGACGGAGTAGATTGACCTGGAATTGGCTGTTGTAGAGGAAAGTGTCCCTTGCCTTTCCGAGCGTGTGGAGGGTTATGCGGTCTGTGATGCCCGGCAACGTCTCCATTTTCTCGTTCTTCTTCTCCCTGCTCAGCGAGATGATGTGAACGTCGAAGTCGCTCGGAAGGTGCTTCGCCAGCTGAGCGGCATACGTTCCAATGCCTCCCCAGTTTGGCAAGAATTCGGGCGTTACGATCGCGACTTTCATTCATACCCCTCGACCCACTGCTGGGCAAGGGATGTTGTGTGACTTGATTCTTTCTCTGCAGTTGCCTTAACCGCGATTCTTTCGGCGGTCGCGAATCGTCTTTGAATGAGTTTCTTAAGAATCATGAATCCTGCTTCCATCGGAATCAGCTTGGATTCGCCTTCTCTCTTGAGATACTCGATTGGCACTTCCCCGATCTTCATCATGTTCTTGGCCAGTTCTGCAAACATCTCTGCCTCGATGTCGAAGTGGGTCGAGTCCAATTTCATATTTCTGAGGGCCTCGGTGTTGAAACCCCACATGCCTGTGCAGAGGTCGGAAACTGGCTTCACGTACAGCATCGTCGCCAGATTGCTCAGCATACGATTTCCAAAGATGTTGAGACGCGACATCGATCCGTTTTCAATCCTTCCTTTGAACCTGGATCCGAGGACGACGTCGTATCCTTCTTCCAGTGCCTCTACCAGATCTGATATGTAGCTTGAAGGATAGGTTCCATCCCCGTCGAGCATGACGACGTACTTTGAATCTAACAGGACAGAAAGAGCACCGAGATCGGAGTCGATTGCGGACTTCAGCGACAATGTCCTTATGACGACTTCCTGCGGGTTCCTCAGCATGAATATCTGCCTAAGTCCAGATCCTTTGCCGTTGCCGTTCTGCGTGTAGACTTTGGCTCCCTTCTGTTTCGCGATCTCGACGGTGCGATCGCACGAATGACCGTCAACCACGATGGTCTCGACCTCGAACCCCATCGCTCTCAGGTCCATCGTCGGAATGCCGTCTATTACGTCTCCGATGCACCGTTCCTCGTTGAGGGTAGGAATCATCACAACTACCTTCGCGCCAGGATTCATTGGAATCCCTCAGCGATGGCAATTGCTGGTCCGGT
>JAJRAH010000058.1 GCA_028679985.1 Methanomassiliicoccales archaeon | reverse complement strand
TGAAGCCGTCTCTTCCATCAGGAGCGCCTGTGAGAATTTACAATCGCATAGTCAATAATAAACTATATCATGGATGGTACATCCAACGGACCAATTCATCCATCCCGGATGTATGCCGATCGAGAGACCAATGTTTTTCTAGTTGCGAATGGCATTTCCTCGCGGTGAGGATTTGAAGGTCACTCTCGAAGGCGCGGCAAAGAATTACAGAGCGGTCTGGTTCGAGAATGGCAGAGTGAAAATGATCGACCAGCGCACCCTCCCGCATCGCTTCGAGATCGTCGATTTCGGCCGTTGCGCAGAAGTTGCCGAAGCCATAAGGAACATGACGGTCAGAGGAGCGCCTTCGATCGGCGCTGCAGCAGCATATGGCATGGCCTTGGCCTCGCTGGAGGAGTTAGATCTAGCTGAGGCCGCCCGATTATTGAAGGCTTCGAGACCAACGGCCAATGATCTGTTCTTTGCCGTCGATCATATGCTGAGGCAGATCGACTTAGGCTGCGATCTCGTGGAGGCTGGCGACAGATATGCCGACGACATTGTCCAGCGTTGCTCGCTGATCGGGGAGCACGGCGCGGCACTGATAAAGAACGGAGACAGGGTTATGACACACTGCAACGCAGGGGCCCTGGCTTCCGTGGATGTCGGAACCGCCCTCGCACCGATCAGAGTGGCGTGGTATGCTGGGAAGAGGATTTTCGTTTACGTATCGGAGACAAGACCGAGACTTCAAGGCATGAGATTGACCGCATGGGAACTCGCGAATGAAGGAATACCTCATTCGATAATAGCGGATGGGGCATCGGGTCATTTCATGAAGGATGATATCGACATGATCATCGTAGGAGCGGACAGAATAGCGGGAAATGGGGACTTCGCGAACAAGATCGGAACCTACGAGAAGGCGGTTCTGGCAAAGGAGCTGGGGATACCTTTCTACGCCGCAGCTCCTATCTCCACCTTCGATTTCTCGATCGACTCGGGACAGAAGATACCGATTGAGAACAGGGACGAAGGGGAAATCCTAGAGATAGAAGGAGTGAGAATTGCTCCAAAGACGTCGAGAGCGTTGAATCCCGCATTCGACGTGACACCTTGCAAGTTCGTTGAGGGGTTTATAACCGAGGTCGGAGTCTTGGCTCCTGGAGACATACACAAGATAAGAGGTGGCGCTTCTGATTTCTGAGAGGATCGCTAGGAAGCAGCTGGTTGAATTCGGCAGGCTCCTTTACGAGAGACGACTGACCTTTGGCACGGCGGGGAATCTCAGTGCAAGGATCGGGACAAATCAGATGCTAATCACCCCCTCGGGGGCGTGCAAGGGGCATCTCAAGGAAGACGATCTCGTGAAGATGTCAATCTCTGAGGGAAAACTGATCGGAGAAGGAAGGCCATCGATAGAGGTGCCTTTCCATTCCGCGTTCTACAAGCACAGGAAGGACATAGCAGCGGTCATCCACACACACCCAGTGCACTGCACCGTACTTGCTGTTGCTGGCATCCCCCTGAGATCGGCACTGACACCCGAAGGTGCACTGGTGCTTGGAAACGTGCCCCTCATTCCCTACGA
Source organism: Methanomassiliicoccales archaeon (assembly GCA_028679985.1). Classification (GTDB taxonomy): domain Archaea; phylum Thermoplasmatota; class Thermoplasmata; order Methanomassiliicoccales; family JACIVX01; genus JAJRAG01. The sequence goes on along the minus strand of JAJRAH010000058.1, from coordinate 2,874 downwards.
GACGCCTGGAACAGACAGGCTAGCAAACAGGCTAATCGAGTCGATGGGCGAAGCGAACGCATTCATCCTAGAGAGGCACGGAGCAATCACCGTTGGAAAAGATCTGGCCGAGGCTTTCCACAGAATTGAAACGCTTGAGTTCGCCGCAGCGCTTCAAATCAAGTCAGTTGGAATCGGTGGAGGAAAGGAACTGACCAGGAAGCAGATATCCGAGGTCCTGTCCTTTGCCGGTCGACAAAAACAATAAGACGCTCTCGCATCTACATTCGATGATTCTAGTCACGAAATGGTTCGGCGTCTTTCTCTGCGACGAAGAGAAGGTCAGGAACAAGATACTTTTCGAGAAGGATGCCAAGGCGATAGCGCAGAAGCTCGCTGCCATACAAAGGGGCGAGATGCTGCCAGAGGAACAACGGCTCGCTCAGAAGAGAATGAAAGTGGCGGATGCCAGACTGTCTAGGCTAGGAAAGCCGGTCGTGTTCGATTCCTCGTTCATAAAAGCCGACGACTACGCGTTCTCGGCCGACTTGATGCACAAGGCGATGGTGGAGCTGGGTAGGATTCGAACGAGGGAGCCCCTCAGACCGGACAAGTGCATCGCCCAAGCGATCAGGGCAGAAGATGACCTGATAGAAACGACGAACATCATGAACGAGAGGCTGCATGAGTGGTACGGATTGCACTTCCCGGAGCTGGCTGACTTCAAGAAGGATGATGCGTACGCCCATGCAATCGCCGAGGATGGGGAGAGAAGCAGCATTCTCAAGAAGACAGGCATGGAAATCGAGTCGGTCGGAGCAGAACTTCTGCCAGAGGACATAGAGGTTCTGAAGATATTCGCGGTCTCACTCTCGAACCTGTATTCGACGAAGAATGATCTGGAACGATACATCGAGGAGAGGATGAAAGAGGTCGCCCCGAACCTTACGACGCTGGTCGGGGCGACGCTGGGAGCGAGACTCATCTCCTTGGCGGGGGGACTGCAGAGGCTGTCACAGCTTCCATCGAGCACCGTTCAGCTTTTGGGTGCGGAGAAGGCGATGTTTCTGCACCTCAGGAGCGGGAAAAGACCCCCGAAGCACGGTATCATCTTCATGCACCCCGCAGTACACCGGGCCCCCTACTGGATGCGGGGGAAGATCTCGCGGACACTCGCCTCAAAGGCTTCGATAGCATCCAAGGTGGACTACTGGCAAGGCCAGTTCATAGGGGACAAATTGCTGGAAGATCTTGTGGCGCGGGTCGAGGAGATCAAAGACAAGTATCCCGAGCCTCCCAGACGCTCGGAGAGGAAGCATCGAAGATAGGCAAACTATTTAAGCAAACTCTCATTTCCCTTGCTGATTGCTATGTCATGGACGCAGGCAGAGGTCAGGGAACTCAAAGAGGGACGATACATACTCATCGATGAAGAACCCTGCAAGATAATCTCAATTTCCACATCCAAACCGGGGAAGCACGGAGAAGCGAAAGCGAGGATTGACGCGGTTGGAATCTTCGACGAGCAGAAAAGGAGCATCGTCCACCCAGTGAAGCACAGGATTCAGGTGCCACTCATAGACAAGAGGAAGGCGCAGGTCCTTGCCCTGATGGGAGACGAAGTCCAGCTCATGGACCTGGAAACCTACGAGAACTTTCAACTCCACGTCTCGGACGAATTCAAGGGCCAGCTTCACCCCGGTGAGGAGATACTCTACTTGGTTGCGATGGGGAGACGCAAGATAACCAGGGTATGAACATGGTCTCTCCAGGCATCTACTTCGCCGATGCCAATGCGTCCTTCGATGACGCGAAATTCATCATCTGCGGAGTTCCTTTTGATCGAACCACTTCGTACCGGGCGGGAGCGAGGATGGCACCCAATGCCATCCGACAGGCTTCTTACAATTTCGAGACGTACCTTTTCGAGCATGACATAGACCTCTCGGACGTCCCAATGAACGACATGGGGAATGTGGAGGAATGCGGCTCATCAGAGGAAATGGTCGACACGGTCAGAGGCATCGTCAAGAAGATTGTAAAGGCCGATAAGTTCCCCGTATTCATGGGCGGGGAGCATACGACTACGATTCCAATAGTGGAGGCGTTCGACGACATCGCAGTGATATCGATCGATGCCCACCTCGATTACCGTGAGAGCTACCTCGGAATGAAGTACAGCCACGCGTGCGTCACCCGAAGGATTGCAGAGCACGTAGGGGTGGAAAACGTGCTTGTCTTCGGCGTCAGGTCGATCTCTGCCGAAGAGAAGAGCGACAAGATGCCGCAATACGTCGACGCATTTACGATTTGCGAGATTGGCGCGGAAAGGGCGTTCGAGAAAGCGCTGGGCACAGTTCGCAAGAAGAGGATCTTCCTTACTTTGGACATCGACGGGATCGATCCTGCGTTCGCTCCCGGCACCGGAACGCCAGAACCATTCGGTCTGAGCCCGATGGAAGTGAAGAAGTGCATCAGCATGATAGGCGGGCGATTGGTCGGATTCGACGTCACCGAGGTCTCTCCGCCTTACGATGAGGGGAACACCGCGGCTCTTGCGGCGAGGATGATGCGTGAAGTCATCGCAGTGGCCTGGAAGAACATGAAGTAGAGGCGGTATCTTGGACCTGGCGCCTCTTATCTCCGCATTCGTTCTTATCGCCCTCACAGAGATTGGCGACAAGACGATGATCGCCGTGATAACGCTCTCGTCGAAGCACTCAAGACGCACGGTGTTTGTCGGAGCGATTCTCGCTCTCGGTCTTGTCTCCGGGATTGGGGTACTGGTCGGCGAGGTTCTGTTCGACTTGGTCCCAAGACAAATCGTAGAGATAGTCGCAGGGGCGCTGTTCGTCTTGGCGGGGGTCTATACTCTGCTGGTCAAGGAGAAGGAGG
>JAJRAH010000006.1 GCA_028679985.1 Methanomassiliicoccales archaeon | reverse complement strand
GGCCGGGACCGAGATTTGAACTCGGGTCTAGGGATCCACAGTCCCACAGGATACCAGGCTACCCCATCCCGGCCATGCTGGGAAGATGTGAACACGTTGTGATAGATAAAGGTTTTCTCCCCGGCCATTCGAGGACGAATGACCCCCAGCTACGGAAAGGAAGAGGATTCCATCTTGCCCGACTCCTCACTCCTCGAATTCGCCGGGAACCCTATTGGTAGGGGAACACCGCATAGAGCAGCGCGAACTTCTCCTTCTTCTCCTGCGGGTGCTTCTCTGCAAGCTCCCTCAGTCTTTCGTCCATCTCCGATATGAATGTCTCGGCATCGGCGCTGGACTTATCTGTATCTGGCAGGATGACGTAATTCGCCCCGAAAGGATATCGCGGTCGCTCCTCCACCTTCGCAAAGTAGGTGTCCCTCTTCTCGTCAAGCAACCTTATCCCTCTGTTCAGTATGCCCTTGATTGCCCCCATCGCCGCGAATACAAGGTTTATTCTCTCGGAGATGTCCACCGTCTTGGCGTCCGCAGCCTGGCCGATCGCACCAGGCTCGAAAGCGGATCTGTAGTACTTCTCCACGAGATTGCCGACGAGCTCTGTCTTTGTTTGACTGATCAATTCTGCTTCCAGGAGCTTCTTGACATGATATTGTGTGTTCTGGATGCTCATACCCAGAAGCTGAGATACCTGTGTCGTTGTCATCTCCTTGGCGGATAGGAGTGATAGGATTGCCAATCGGTTCGCGTCGGAGAGCACTTTGATTTGTTCTACACCGATTTCCTTCATGGTAAGCACTCAAATTCTGTTGTATCGATATAATGATGTAGCAACGCTTAAATATTACGATGTGTTTCACTCAAATCACATAGGAACGGTAATACTAGATTTGAGGTGAATAGACATGACAAGAAAGAATGGGAAGATACTGAAGCAGGTGATTCCAGCCACCGGCTTCTACATGATTCCAAGGTGAACGATCCGATCTTTCCTTACGCCTGTTCTGACCGGTAGACCTCGGTTGGGATCTGTTTCTCGCGGGAGTTCGGAATGATGGCATAGTGATGGGGGCTCGTCGACCAAAGGTCGCGACGCCCCTCGGTCCTGTTTCTTCGAAGTGCTTCATGCGGTAGAATTGTTCAGCACGATACGCAAATGTTAAGAACGCATCGATTCTTGAGTTCTTGAAGGACTATGAAGCGCGATCTCATCTCAATATTGGACATCAAGGACGATATCAAAGAAATACTGTCCCTTGCAGAGCTTCTGAAGTCGGGCAAGCAAGATGCGGCCTGCAGCCTGAGCGGCAAGTCCCTGGCGATGATATTCGAGAAGTCCAGCACGAGGACGAGAGTCTCCTTCGAGGTCGGCATGGCGCAGTTGGGCGGTCACGCCCTGTATCTGAGTCCCAAGGACCTGCAGATGGGAAGGGGAGAGACGATATCGGACACTGCGAAGGTTCTGAGCCACTACGTCGACGGCATAATGTATCGTGCGTTCAAACATGAAGCAGTGCTTGAGCTGGCGAAGAGCGCCACGGTTCCAGTCATCAACGGTCTCGACGACCTCGAGCATCCTTGCCAGGTCGTTGCAGATTTGCTCACGGTCAAGGAGCACAAGGGAGGATTCGAGGGTATCAGAATGGCTTACGTGGGAGACGGCAACAACGTCTGCAACTCCCTCCTGTTGGGTGCGGCGGTCGTCTGCATGGATTTTGTGGCAGGTTGCCCCGAAGGCCATCTACCGAACGAGAGAATAGTGAGGAAAGCGGCTGGAATCGCCAAGGAGAACCGGTGCACGTCAAGGGTCGTGAGCGATCCGAAGGAGGCGGTGAAGGGCGCTGACGTGGTTTACACGGATGTATGGATCTCTATGGGCCAGGAGGCCGAATCCGGGACGAAAGAGAAGGATTTCATCGCATTCCAGGTGAACCCATCCCTCATGAAGCATGCGAAGAAGGATTGCATCGTAATGCACTGTCTTCCTGCGCATAGAGGTATGGAGATAGTTGAGGAAGTCATAGACGGCCCCAACAGCGTCGTGTTCGATCAGGCGGAGAATCGTCTTCACGCGCAGAAAGCTATTATGCTGACCCTCATGCGTTGATGTTGCCAGACAGCTGCGTTTCGATCAGTTTCTCCATCTCTTCGAGGAACGCCCCTTCCCTTCCGATCGATATCGTAGCGCCAGCAGCGATATTGTGCCCTCCTCCGGTCCCGCCGACTTTCTCCGAGGCCGCCTTCACTGCTACTGCAAGGTCGATGCCTTTCTGGACCAGCTCTCTTGTGGCCCTCGCGGACACCTTCACCTTCTCATCCTCCGAGTAGGCGAATGCAACGATCGGCACGTCGGACGGAACCTCTCCCGAGCCGAGTACCATGCCGGCCACTATGCCGACGATGCTGTCCAGAATCTCGGTCCTGCCATGGAAGTGCTGAAGGAACCTTCCCCTCTCCACTCCCAGATCCTTGACGAGGCCGACAGCATCGGCTAGATTCCCCCTGTGGTTGCGCTGAAGGTTCAGTCCCTTCTCCAGCATCTCCCCTCTGTCCCCGGCGCAGATTCTCAAGCCGACCATCCCCTCGCCGTATCTGCCGCAAGCATTCAGGAGGGTCGAATACTCCTTCGCATCGTGGAGCTCCGTGCCAAATCTCTCCTGCTTCAAGACGTAGACCTCACCGATCAGTCTCTTGCAGGCCCAGTGACCGCTGCCGGACTTCAGAAGATGCTCGCAGACGGCGCTCGCAACGCTCCTCTTCTCCACTTCAGTGAGATCGACCCAACATCTCCACTTTTCACCCTCCGTCAGCGGTACTCCCAGATCCATAAGGAATCTCTGGCACGCGACCGCGTCGTTTGTCAGACCTGGCAGCAAGGGGTCGGTCGAGAACTGTAACATCTTCGCGACTGGTCTTGTCTCTCTTCCGAAAACCCTGAGATCCTTGATAGCCGCCATCTTGCCTTCCTCGACAGCATCCTCAAGCACCTGCCTATTCAGTCCCTTGAGTCTGCATTCTGCCGAGTCCTGGAAATCTCCGACCGCTCCGACGACGGCGATCGGCGCCATGTCAACGTTCCTCGCGTCAATCGCCTTCGCGACGAGGTACGCGACGCCCGCCCCGCTTATCTCTGTCGATCCGTCGATGCCGAAGATGTGAGGATTCGCGTGGTGCTCAGCGTAGCTGAGCAAGTCAGCCTGACCTGACCTTCCCTTTGCCTTCGCATCCTTCTCCGGAAGGTGATGGTCCGAAACGCAGACACGGTCGGCCGTGAATTTCGAGTACGATCCGCTTCCGAGGTCCACGAGCCATGAGGTGTCAGATCTTCTGGTATTTATCGCTGCGATCTCGGCGTCGTCGAGCTTCTTTATGAATCTGATATCATAGGGGATTCCCGCTCTCTCGAGGGCGATCGAGGCGATCGAGGCACCGCTGATCCCGTCGGCGTCTACGTGACCGACGATCGTGACATGCGACGAGGAGAGGACAGTGTCCGCGACATCCTTCACCGCGTCTTCGAATCCTTTCAGGTCCTGATGTCTCTCGGAATAATGCATCCCAACTCGCTCCATCATCCCCCGCCTAGCAGTCTCCTCTCGAGAACGCAGCAGGCGTGCTTCGCGATGGTCTCTAGATTGCGTGTGTCCTCTTCATTGTATCTTCTGAGAAGGGTCAGTGCGTTTCTCTTTCCCTTCTCTGTCCATAGTTTCCACAGGTAGACGGCCTGTTCGCCTGTCACGTACTCGACCTCCCTCGCCCGCGTTATGCCTATCGAGCGCTCGACTTGCTTCAAGCCCCCTGTCAAACCGATCCTTCTGCAAGCGTGCCTCAGGTCCATGTGAGGAACGGAAGGTATCGCGAACGGAAAATGATAATGAAGTATGGGCAAGTCGAACGATCCTCCGTTGAAGGTTACGAGCATCTTGCAGTCCCTGAGCTCCGAGGCCAGGTTTCGACTTGTCAGGTCTTGACCGCGGACAAGAGTCCGCGTTCGTCCCCCTCTATGGATACCGACGACGGTGACCGTCGAATCGGAGCTTAGACCGTCCGTCTCGATGTCAAGATAGGCGACTTCGCTCTCTACATCATCGTACAGTCTCCAGTGTTCTCCGCCGGGAAGAATCCTAATGAAGTATTGGGTCTGCCCTTTCTTCATGAAGGTGGATGCTTCCTCTACCAGTGAGTCCAGCCTCTCCTTCCTTTCTCGAGAGAATCCGCCGATCGAACCCGAGTACAAGAAGTCGTCCCATGAATTCACGCCCCTTCTCCATAGACTCCGTTCCGTGCTCTCTCCCACAGTAGGGAGTATCAGAAAGGTCCTGCGGATCATCTGATTCCGCATCTGCGACCACAATGATAGCGGTTTTGGAGGGTCTTGCGAAAGTGGTCCATGGATTGCTCGATCGCTGAACTGCACGGGTGTGAGGCCTCCTTTCGACCGCAGGTTTAGAATAGTCGTTCACGACTGTTCGATCGCTACGCGGTGATATGACTCGTGACTAGCTCTCTCGAAGTCCTGCCGGGCATCAGTATTTCCAACGAACTGTGTGTGCATATGAGGGATCAGGGACTCGTGGCCTTTGCGGATCTCCACATTGGATACGAAGCTGCCCTGGAGGAGGAAGGACTGCATCTCCCTCGCTTGCAGACAGCGACCATGCGGGAAGGCATCGTCAGGATCCTTGAGAAGTACGACCCCGAGACGGTGCTGATCGTAGGGGATCTCAAGCACGAGTTCAGCAAGAACCTCGGGCAGGAGTGGAGCGACGTGAAGTCGATCCTCGATCTCCTGCGCGAGAACGCCAAGGTGTTGTTGGTCAGGGGAAACCACGACAACTACCTGAAGAACATTGCTTCGAAGATGAAGATTCGCCTGGTCGACAAAGCGCGCATTGGAGGGCTGACCTTTCTCCACGGCCATACGGAATGCGCCGCCCGCCCCCTCGTCATCGCCCACGAACATCCGTCAGTGAAGATCGTCGATCGCGTCGGGGCCGCGATACGTCTTCCCGCTTTCGTTCACTTCAGAGACGACGAGGTCTTGGTTCTTCCGGCATTCAGCCCCCTCGCAGCCGGCACCGACGTCACGAGAGCGGCGACATCGGACTTCCTTTCTCCGATCCTGACTGGGTGCGATGTCTCTGCCACGAGCGTCTATGGATGCAGTGAGATTGGAATCCTGAATCTCGGATCGATTCCTATGTTGGGTGGTTTCAGGATCTGACACGCCTTCGCGACGCGACTGCTTTCGATACATATGGTGGATTGTTCCTCAAATGTCAGGTTCCGCACTTCCGAAGACCGAGGAAATCTATTAATCGTCACTAGGCCATAATACGAGATGAGGGATGAGATTGCCAGAATGCATCGTATGTGGGTATGTTCTCGAGAAGAACCAGGATAAGTGTCCCGCTTGTGGGGCCTCGCAGTTCGAAGAGGATGACTATTGAACCACACGGACCCTACATCTGGATGCGTTACTGCCCGTTGGTGGCATGAGGAGGGATCGAGGATCCGATGCGATCTCTGTCCTCACAGATGTATCTTGTCCGATGGCGCTTCTGGCCTGTGCGGAGTTCGTCGGAACGAATCTGGGAAGTTATGCTCAACGAATTACGGCAGGGTTTGCGCTTCGACAGTGGATCCAATCGAGAAAAAACCGATCTTCCACTACCGTCCAGGCGCCAGATTGCTGTCTCTGGGGACCTTCGGCTGCAACATGGATTGTCTGAACTGCCAGAACTACAACCTGGCACGATCGAAGGGGGAGGATCTCCCCTGCAACGACATGAGGCCGGAAGAGGTCGTCCAGCTTGCGGTCGAGAAATGCGTTCAGGGAATCGGGTGGACGTTCAACGAACCGATTGTATGGGCAGAGTTTATTCTGGACACCGCCAAGGAAGCGAATCGAAAAGGTTTGTTCTCTCTGCTCAACACTAATGGCTTCATCGGGGATGGAGCGAGGGAAGAGCTACTGAGATGCACGCAGGTCATGAACGTCGACGTCAAAGGCTTTACTGAGGAATTCTACAAGAAAAACTGCAACGCCAGGCTCGAACCGGTCCTCGAGACATGCACGGTCGCGAAGACTCTGGGCGTACACGTGGAACTGACGTATCTGCTCATACCCGGCCTCAACGATTCCAGAGAGGTGGTCCGGAGATTCTGCGAGTGGGTGGTCGATGAGATGACCGCCGATACCCCTGTTCACTTCTTCAGATTCCGTCCATTCTACAAGCTTGCAAACCTCCCCGCTCAGACTATCGAGAAGCTGAAGGAAGCCTACGACATCGCAAAGTCGGTGGGGGTAAGATTCCCGTACTACGCCGGCGTCGTCGGAGAAGACCGCCAGAACACCTACTGTCCGAAATGCGGCGAGCTGCTGATCAAGCGCGCCAGTCAGGAGGTCACAGACAAGGTCTGCGTCAAGAAGACCGAGGTCAGCAGGTTCTGCCCGACATTCTCCGATGTCGAGATCATGCTGCGGGACAATGCTTGTGCGCGATGTGGGGAGCACATTCCTGTCGTATCGGGCCAGATTAGGAAATGCGCACGATAGTTAGAGGCCGATTGGATGGTTCATCCATCCATAAAAGGGTTTATTATCCTTGATTTTAATCCAAACAACAATAGTTTGCTTTGAGGAGGGAGCATAGCATGAGCGAGCAGATTCTTGAAAAGCTAGCTGAGGTCGTTGTGAAAGGAAAGATCAAGGAGGCCAAGCCGCTAGCGGAACAGGCTCTGGGTGCGGGAATCACAGCACAGACGATTATCTTCGATGGCCTGAGCAAGGGCATGGAGGTCGTCGGTCAGAAGTACGAGAAGAAGGAGTACTATCTGCCACAAGTTTTGCTGTCGGCCCAGACAATGTACGCAGCCCTCGATATCGTACTTCCGAAATTGAAGGTCGGGGAAGCGGGTGCATCCGGGAGGATCGTGATCGGTGTCGTCGAGGGAGATGTCCACGATATCGGAAAGAACATCGTCAAGGCGATGCTGACAGGCGCTGGACTGCAGATATTCGATATGGGTCGCGACGTTCCGCTGAAGAAATACATCGAAAAGGTCGAGGCCGAGAAAGCCAACATACTTGCCACATCCACTCTCATGACTCCAACCCTTGCGGGAATGAGGGAGCTCGAGAAGATGTTGGCTGAAAAGAACCTCAAGGGTCCGGTCAAGACGATGATCGGTGGCGGAGCTACCTCGAAGGAGTTCGCGGCGCAGATCGGTGCGGACGCATGGGGATACGACGCAATCGAAGCGGTCAAGATCGCTGCGAATCTTCTGAAGAAGTAAATCCTTTATTGCGAGAGCGTCGCTCTCGCCAGACATATTTTTATCTTTTACGCTCCTTTTAGTCCGAGTTGCAGTGATCGGGATCGCGTGCTGAGATGAATTCGCTCAACCGTACGAATGGAAACCGGATTGGACTGGGAATCGACACCGGAGGGACCTACACCGATGCTGCCGTCGTCGACATGGACACTCATCAAGTGCTCGCCAAGGCGAAGGCGCCTACTACTTACCACGACCTCTCGGAAGGGATCGACGAGGCGGTGGAGTGCGTGCTCCGAATGGGGGTCTGCAGGCCGGATGATATCAAGCTCGTGGGCATGTCCACGACAATCGCCACGAACTCGATATTGCAGGGCAAGGGCGGGAAGGTTGGCTTGATCGGAATCGGATGGAAACCTCATGATGATTGGGTGCTTCCGTGCGACAAGACCGAATTCGTTCGGGGGAGCTACGACTCAGTCGGGAGCCAAATGGAGCCGATCGACGAGAAGGAGGTCACCGAGGCAGTCGAACGGGTCATCGTCGGGGTCGACGCGGTCGTCGTTTCCGGGATATTCAGCATATGCAATCCGACGCACGAACTGCGCGTGAAACGAATGCTTTCGGAGAGGACGTCGATCCCGGTCATACTCGGCCACACTCTCACCGGGGACCTTGGCATAAGGGAGAGAACGGTCACCGCCGTGCTCAACGCGAGGTTGATTCCGGTCATGGGCGACCTGATGATGGCTGCGGAGCGGTCTTTGAGATCGAAGGGGATCGAGGCGCGAGTGATGGTATTCAAAGGCGACGGCGGCCTCATGTCGCTCGATGCGGCAAGAGAGAGGCCGATCGAGACGATCCTCTCGGGGCCGGCAGCGAGCTTGGTCGGAGGGAGTGTGTTGGCCGGCCTCGACCATTCCATCGTCCTCGATATCGGGGGGACGTCGACCGACATCGCGTTCATGGACAGAGGATTCCCACGGCTGAACAATGAGGGGGCGATGGTGGGAGGTTGGAGGACCAGGGTCAAGGCGATCGACATTTGGACTGCCGGACTCGGCGGGGACTCGATCGTCCATCTTGACAGCAAGGGGGAAATCCGCATCGGACCGGAGAGGGTTATTCCTCTCGCGATGGCTTCCCTTATGAGCCCTTCTTTCAACGAGAAGATGCGGGTCTCTTCGGACATCGGCCTGTTCGTCGCGTCCAGAAGCGAATCAGCGGCTCTCACGGACAATGAGAGGAAGGTCCTCCGATACCTTCACTCCTCAGGACCTTCAACTTTGTATGAGGTCATGGACGGTGTGAGCGATGTGGTTCTGACGAACGATGTCCTCCATTCGCTCAAGTCGCATGGCTACGTCCTCCAGACTGGATTCACGCCGACGGACGTCATGCGGATCCTCGGTTCGTGCTCCCTCGGCGATGTCGAATCCTCGCGAATCGGCGCAGAAATAATCGCGCAGAAATCCGACATGCCTGTGGCCGAGTTTGTGCAGAAGGTGATGGAGCGGGTCGTGACACGTGTGGGCGAGGAGATTCTGAGCAAGATCATCCTCGACGAGGTGGGAAGCATATCCCATTCCGAAGCCCTCGACCGTCTTCTCGAGGCGAGCGCAGGAGAGAAGAGGTTCAAGGGAATGGAGATCAGTGTGAAGCTCGATAGGCCCCTGGTCGGAATAGGCGCTCCGGCCAAGGCACTGGTCGCACCGCTCCATGAGCGCATGCAGATAGAGATTATCATACCCGACAACTACGACGTTGGGAACGCGGTCGGTGCCGTGTGTAGCCTTGTCTCCGAGTCGGTATCCGTTAAGGTCTATCCCAAGGAGATGAAGTATATCGTCTTCGCTTCAGGCACGACCCCCATCGAGTACTCGCATGTGGAAGAGGCGTTGACTTCAGCCAGGACTTCTGCGGAGAGATCGGCGCGAGAAAGGGTCGAAGCTTCCGGGGGCGAGGAAATCAGGGTCAAGGTCGAAGTGTTCGAACGCAGATTCAGCGACGGATATGGGAAGGAGATGAGGTTCCTCAACTGGGTCGAGGTCAGAGCAACGGCTACCGGCAAACCGAACCTAGGGCGATCCTGAGCAGCCGACGAATCTGGGTTTCGTCTGATTCATTTGGCGGAATTCCCATTCGATGGACACCAGCAGAGGCAGAAACAATCGTTTACGAAACATTGAAGTAATATCCCACAGATAATTGAGTTTACCATATGGCATGTTTGGGAGGGAGAGTTGTTGAACAATGGAATGAAACCTAAGGATCGAGTTCTTGCGGCGCTTGCATGCAAGAAGCTTGACAGACCTCCGGTGGTCTGCTTCACTCAGAGCGCGACAGTTGACCAGATGGATGCTGTCGGTGTCCACTGGCCGGATGCACACACTGACCCTGAGAAGATGGCCACGTTGGCGATGGCCGCCAACAAGGTCTTTGGCTTCGAATCCGCACGATTGCCGTTCTGCTTGACGGTTGAAGCGGAGATAATGGGCTGCACCGTCGACCTCGGGAAGGTCGACAGGACTCCGATGGTGAAGAAGCACGCATACGATTCTTCTAGCGAGGTCGATGTGCCGAAGGACTTCTCTCAGCTCGGGAGAGCCAAAGCTGTCGTCGAAGCTACGAAGCTGCTCAAGAAGAAGGCTGGCAGCGAGCTGCCGGTCGTCGTCGGCACGACAGGGCCGTTCACCATCGCCGGTCACCTGGTCGGAACCGAGAATCTGCTGCTGTGGATAGTGACAGAGCCGGAGAGCGTTCACAAGTTCGTGAAGATCGCTGCCGAAGTCGAGAATAACTACCTGCGAGCGATCGCCGCGGCCGGCGCGGATGTGATCGTCATGAGCGATCCGTCAGCATCGACGGACATGTTGTCCGGCGAGATGTTCGACGAGTATGCGGCACCATACATCAAGCAATCGTTCAGCGGCATCGAAGGTCCGAAGAACGTCCTGCACATATGCGGAGACACCACGCTGCTGCTCGAACACATGATGTCCACGGGCGTCCACGGACTGAGCATCGAGGAGAAGGTTCAGCCGGAGAAAGCGGTCGAGATCGTCAACAACAGGGTCGCACTGGTCGGGAATGTCGGCGTCGTTAAGCCGTTGCTGCAGGGCACCCCTGATGACGTAAGCAGGGAGGCTAAGAGAGTGGCCGCGTCCGGATTCAATCTCGTGGCGCCGGGCTGTGGCCTTGCCGCGAGGGTGCCTTCGCCGAATATAAAGGCCCTGGTCGACGCTGTCAAGAAGTAGTTGCGAGAGGAGGTCAGCCTCCTTCTTTGTTTTTTCTTTAATCTTCTTCTAGTTACCTACAATCCGATCTTTCTTGCAGAGCTCTATCTCCCCGCTTCCCGGTCCGGAGTCAAGCTAGGAATTCGTCGACCGTGCGAGGCGATTTCTGAAGTCACGGGCGGATTGCTGGGTATTTGACTCTATTTTTAAATAGGGGAACCATATTAACCTGCGGGATTCCCAATGGGACTCGGCATTGCCCTTGATCTAGGAACGAGCGGATATCGCACACATCTCGTCGATTTATCGAAACGCGGAAAGATCATCTCCACAGCGATCACGATGCGCCACCCGCTCCCCGGCGCGAACATCATGGATCATTTGCACTTTTGGTTGGAGAACGGGCCGGAAGTGGGGCACAGAATAGTGCTCGAGACGGTCGACAAACTCGTCGCGCTTCACGGGGCCGACTGCAAGAAGATAGAGCGGATTGCCGTGTGCGGGAATCCGGCCCAACTGTCCATGTTCGAGGGCATCGAGGTCAGGGATTTGGCATACGCGGGAGTCTCTATCCTCAAGCGTCTCAATGTCGAAAGGCCGAATAGGAGGGGACATACCACAACCGCAGGCACAATCGGGCTATCCTCTGTCGGGCCCGAGGTGGAGGTCGGGATACCCCCTGCGATCAGACACGAGGTCGGCGCCGACGCGCTCGCGATGATCATCAAGTCGAAGATGCTCGAGAAGAAGGAGACCTGCATGGTGACCGACTATGGCACGAACGCGGAGATGGGGCTTTACCACGAGGGAGAGCTCTACAGCGGCAGTGCGGCCGCCGGACCTGCGATGGAAGGTCAGCACATCTCATACGGCATGCTCGCCGCTCCGCATGCGATCTCCGATCTGAATTTCGCAGAGAATGGTTACTGGGTCAACGACGTCTTGGACGAGAGGCTGGGGCCGCATCACAGCACCTGCGTGAACCCGGCCACTGGAGAAGTAAAGAAGCTTGACGGTCTGAAGGCGCGGGGAATCACTGGTACGGGTGTCGTGGCCGCCGTAGCTCTCGGCATCGAGTCGGGGCTAGTGAGACTCCCGCACATAGTCACCCCGGATAAGACGCTTCACTTCCAGGATAGGATCTCCTTCAGCGAAAGGGATCTGACCGAGGCAGGTAAGGCCATGGGCGCCATCAGGGCGGGGCACAAGACCCTCATCGAGGAGGTCGGGATCTACGACTCTGAAGTCAGAACGATGTATCTCGCCGGGGCGTCCGGGACCTACGTCGACCCGGTGAAGGCTCAGACCTGCGGGCTCGTCCCGCGAATTGTCGAGAAGACGGTCCAGATAGGCAATACATCTCTTATGATGGCTTACGACCTGCTCGTCGATCCGGATGTGCTGGATATGATGCAGCGGGTTGCTGATTCGATAGCGTCCAAGCACATAATGTTCGCTACCTCGAAGGTGTTCGAGGACCTCTACGTCAACGAAGTGGCATATTGGCTCGAAGGCATGCCTCTGGAATCCTACAACAGCTTCATCAAGATGGCCGGGCTGAAGCCCATGCCGGACATAGTAAGGCCGAAGGAGACGCTGAGGATCGTAGACAGGGACATACCGGAAGTCGGGTCGAAGGGGTTGAAGACCCTCGAGCACGTAGGCGTCCATCTGATAGGTGGGTTCGAAGGCTGCATCGGGTGCAAGAAATGTGAGATTGAGTGCCCGGAGCAGGCGCTGAAGGTCGAGAAGGTCGGCGACAAGGAGTTCAGGATAAGGATCGCGACGGAGTTCTGCCTCGGTACGGCATGCAAGAAATGCGAACAGGTGTGCTCGAAGGAGTGCTTCCGTCTGAACGAGCTGAAGATAGTGAGAAGAGAGGATGTGAGCGGTAAGTGCGAATAGTTTCGATAGTTGACAACATTTCTTCGCCCCCATACTCGCCTTCGGGGCTGGTGAAGATGCTAGACAGTCCGGACAGGCATTTCATGTCCGAACACGGAATCTCATTCTTGATCGAAAACGACAAGGGGCAGCGGGTCCTTATCGACGCCGGGGCTTCGGAACAGGTGTTCTTGCATAACATGGACCTGCTTGGATACAAGCTCGATAGTATAAGCGCCGTGTTCATCTCGCACGGCCACTATGATCACGTCGGCGGTCTGGTTCCGCTGATCAAGGCGGGCGTGCCGATATACGCACATCCGATGACTTTCGTCGGGAAGCGCTATATCGTTCAGGGAACGAAGAAGACGGACCTCTCGCCTCCCCCATCGGTGCTCAAGGCGCTGGAAGGGGCGAAGTTGAATCTCTCCGCCGCGAGCGTCGAGCTCGCCGAGGGGATCAGAACGTCCGGGGAAGTCGCACGTCAGTTCCCCTTCGAGGCTCCTGGCAGCTTCGTCCGGGAAGATGACGGAAAGGTCGTCGAGGACAACAACATCGACGACCAGGCGGTCTACGTTTCCACGAAGAAAGGTATGGTTGTCATATCCGGCTGCGGCCACGCGGGAATCGTCAACATCGTTCAGCAGGCGAAGAAATCGATGGGCGCGAAAGTGTTCATGGCGATGGGAGGATTCCACCTCTACAGCGGCGACACGGACAGGCTCCTCAAGACCATGGACAACTTGAAGAACCTTGGCGTCGACCACATCGCTCCGATGCACTGCACTGGATTCGAGGCGATGAAGCTCCTGTCCGACAGATTCGTAGGATTCGAGCTCATGTCGGTCGGGTCCGAGATAGACATATAGTCGCTTGGGCACAGAGGACCGCACGTGCAGGTGGCGACGCCGTCACAAGTCTGACACGGATTGCTTCACGAGTTCGTCCGCGAAAGCCGCAGCGAGAGAGACGCGTCTTGCGTACTCGATCGGTCCGTATATGACGAAATCCGCTCCGGCCATTATCGGAATCACCGCTGACGATACGTCGACGTATCTGAAGAGCTGCTTATCCGTCTCCTTCGCCTTCAGCACTGGACGCCAGGACTCCACGGCGTTGTGAAGGGCGCATCCCGACGGAAGGCCCCATTTTGCCTTCGCTACGATGAGAGCTTTCAGCGCGGACCCCGCATTCTGCTCGACTGACATCACGGCGAGGTCAATGAGCGGACGGTCGATGCCGTGCTTGCGGGCAATATCGATCAGTCCTTCCGGCAGCATTCCCCCGCCGTCTTCGAGCAAGTAGATCTTGCCCTTGACCCCGAAGTCTCTGGGATTGAATGCAAGGAGGACGGCTGATCGAATCTTCGAGTCACGGAGTCTGGCTAGTTCGTCCGCGGAAGAACCCGCATTGAGCGAATTGTACACGATCCTGTCTCCCAATCCGATTTCCCCCGCCTTCACCGCACCTCCGAGCTTGACCTCCGGACTCGGTGAGTCGAGGAACAGCGGCAGGTCAGAAAGGCTGGAGACATCGTCCAGATACGACACCATCGATTCCGCCGTTTCTGCGTAGATCATCAACGCCGCAGGCGAATCCGTATTCTTCATGGCTTCTCGGTGATCCGAGATCATCTTCTCCAAGGCCTCCCGCTTGACCCTCCCTTTGATCCTGTCTTCCACCACGCTATGACCGGGGTAGAAGAGCGAGCCGACAAGGACCGTTCTCCTCGCGCCTGGCTGTCCGCCGAAAGGGACTCCGCCAATCGTGTAGACTTGCTGTTCGTTCTGGAATCTGAACATCTAGCCGCCTCCTGACAGATAAGTCTTGATCTTCGATGCCAGCTCCACGGATGGAACCGTCACGATCTCTGAGTCGATGGGATCGAGTATGATCGAGAAGTCCTTCGAGACGACCGCGAGAGAGGCCGAGGTGCTGAGTTTCTGGCTTGGGAGGCGAAGCATCTGCGACGCGAACCTGTCGGAAGCGAGATTCAGCGCCCGACCGATCGCCCTACCGTCCCCCATTATCGTCCCGGTCCTGACTATCATTGGCTCGCAGTCGAGGGCTCCCGGGTCTCTTTGCAGACATTCTCCAGTCGTCCGGACAAGCTCCTCGCGCCTGGTCTCGTCGAAATGATACTCGGGATCGTACGCAACGATCTCGTCGACGTTCTTGGGATGGACGAGGTCGATGAACTCCACTTGTTTCAGGAACCGCTCGATTGCTTCCCGAGGGATGTTGCACAAGAATGGAATGGCAGATTTCGTCCCCTGGATGCGCATCTGATCGTTCACGCCGTTCCTGCCGAGGCTGAGGATCGCGTCTCCGGGATAGTGTCCGAATTCGTCCTTGCCGCATATCACGAGGAATCGGATCCTGGGATTGCTGATCGTATTAGCGATGATCTTCTCGATGCCGATGTTCTCCGTCTTCACGGTTCCTCTGATAGCATAGATGTGCTTGGGAAGATCGACGACTCCTCTCCCGATGATGACGATTGCCACTGGAGAGTCGGTCGAGCCAACCTCGAAATCGCCAAGCGCTATCGGCCAGTCATAGTCATTGTCGTTCGGACACACTTGCTTACAGACTGCAATGGCAGCATAAAAGGATTTTCGACCCTTCGTTATCTTCCGCCTGCCGCACTTTCATTTGTCTAAGTCGGGGAATAGATCCCGTCATCGGGGTCATTAACCGGGACCTCTTCAAATTGAGAATCTCTGGCATGAGTTGCAGCTCATCTCCTAGGTTTTCAGACCTTCAAGCGACACTTTATTATAACCTAAGCGGCGATTAGTGAAACGTTATGTTGATTCAGGGACTCATCTCCCGCTGAAACGTAACATTGTTGCGAAGAAGGGGTGCGTATGGACGAAGTAGATCTAAAGATTCTAGGGATGCTCCGAGCGAATGCTAGGGAGAGCTTCGGAAACATCGCGGAGGCGCTTCAGATCTCGAAGGCGACAGTAAGTCGGAGGATATCCAGGCTGGAATCCGAGGGATACTTGGCCGGGTACACGACGGTCACTAATCCCTCCAAGGTAGGTCTGATGAGAGCGTTGATAAGTCTTGAGGTTGTGGGCTCGGCGACGAACTCGGTGATCGAGGAACTGAGGAAGTTTCAGGAAATAGAATCGCTCTACAAAGTCTTCGGGGATCACAGTCTGGTGTGCGAGGTGTTCACCAAGAGCGTCGATTCTCTTTACCTCCTCATTCAGGGAAAATTGCTGGCCATACCCAGCATACACAACGTGGAGGTCGACATCCTGATCGAGCGGATGACTATCAATCCAAATGCAGATCTGAACATGATCCCGCAGCAGAGTCCTGCGGCTCAGCAGTCCTAGTGCATATTGTCAATAGAAGTCAAGAGACGCGCAATCGGGAGTGTGGCATGGAGTCAGACAGGTTTATTACCGATATCGAACATCGCCGATTCGTGAAGCTCGGCCCGGCCCCGAAGAAGTACACGAAGGACGGACACAGGATCATGGATCCGGCCTCGACGCTGAAAAGGGTGGAGCCGCTCTGCAAGGAAGCAGGCATAACCAGGGTAGCGGACATAACGGGTCTGGATAGGGTAGGGATTCCTGTCTTCTCTAGCATCAGGCCCGTGGCCGAGACTGGAGCCGTTACGGTCTACAACGGAAAGGGCGCGACGAAGGAGCAGGCCAAGGTATCGGCGATCATGGAGGGTCTGGAGCGATACTGCGCGGAGGTCCGGGATAGGAGGATGATCCGGGATTCCGTCGACAACGTTCTGGGCTCTCTCAATGCGGTAGATCCTAGGAACTTGATTCTGCCGAAGAGAATCGAAATGCACGTCATGCATCAGCCTGTCGCCTGGGTGGAAGGCGTCGACCTAAACGAGATGGAGAAGGTGATCGTGCCGGCGAGTGCGGTGTTCCACCCCTATTCGTCCACGCGGGACCTTCCGCTCTTTCGTACGAACACAAACGGTCTAGCGTCCGGAAACTCGATGGAAGAAGCTGTACTCCACGGCCTGTGCGAGGTGATAGAGAGGGACGCGTGGTCGATATGCGAGGCTAGGCGGAAGGCGAAGGCAGACCTGGTGGTGGGGACCGGCATGGGGCTCCCTTCCGATCTCTTGGGAAAGTTCGTCTCTCAGGGCATCGAGATACATCTCAAGGATCTGACGAGCGACATCGG